>CANCRC010000019.1 GCA_947380435.1 Chitinophagaceae bacterium | reverse complement strand
TGCACATTCACCGCAGCAATATTCGGATCGGTTCCTAATTCAAATACCACTTGAATGGAGGTTACCCCATCATTACCAGCATCGGAGGCGATATATTTCATACCCGGCACTCCGTTAATAGCTCTTTCTAATGGAATTACTACCGCCTTAATCATCAACTCGGCATTCGCACCAGGATATTCTGCAGTAATATTCACTTTAGGCGGAGAGATAACAGGGAACTGCGTTACTGGTAATTGAATAATGGCTAGTGCACCCAATAGTGTTATAATAACAGATATAACAATGGATAATACAGGCCTCTTTATAAACTTATTAAACATATAATTTTTTGTTTGTAGGTAAAACGCTTATTTATTGATTTGCGCTATCGCTTTTTCAGCAGCAATAAATTCGGTTTTTATTTTATCATCATCTTTCACTGTTTGAATACCCTCTAATAATATTTTATCATTTACAGATAAACCAGATTCAATCACATATATATTAGAAAGTTTTTGTTTAATAGTAATACTTCTTGTTTTCACTATATTATTTGCATCTACTACAAATACATAAAATTTATCTTGAATTTCGAAAGTAGCTTTTTGAGGAATTACTAATACATTTTTAAGATCAACAGAAAGTTGCACTTTCCCAGTTTCTCCATGCTTTAGTAATAATTCAGGGTTAGGAAATTTTGCTCTAAAGGCAATACTACCGGTATTTTTATCAAACTCTGCTTCAATAGTTTCAACTTGCCCCTTATACTTATGTGGCATATTATTGGCTAAAAATAAAGTGGCATTATTTTTATTTTTTGCACGTGATTTATAATCGAGGTATTCTGCCTCTGAAACATTAAAATAAGCATACACCGATTTATTATTCGATAAGGTGGTAAGTAAAGTACCTTCGTCTATTAAACTACCCATTTTAAATTTTAATCTATCAATAGTACCTTCAAAAGGTGCTTTAATTTTTGTATAGCCTACGTATAATTCTGCAAGAACTTCATCAGCTTTAGCTTCGTCAAGCTTTGCCACAGCCAATGAAAGCTCATTAGGAGAAACTATATTTTTCTCTGCTAACTTCTTCACATTCTGTAATTCTAATTCAGCCTTTTTAACATTGGCCTTTGCTTTTATAAGCTCGGCTTCATATTCTTTGGGTCTAATAGTAAATAGTAATTGACCTGCACTTACATGCTGCCCTTCATCTACATTAATACTTTCTATAAAGCCTTTTACTTTGGCGCGTATTTCAATATTTTGAAGCGACTGTATTTCAGCTACATAGTCTTTGGTAAAAGAAGTATCCATCATTAATGGATTCGTAATAGTATACTTACCTTCTTCCAATTTTTCTTCTTTTTTAGAACTACAGGCTGTAAATAGTAAAGTACTTAAAAGGGCGGCGAACAGGATTGTTTTATTCATATCATTATATATTTTGAAAATGGACTTTATCTAATTGTGTAATAAAAAATAGTATATACTAAATTTTAATTTAATCAATTAAAAAATGAGAAGTAGTTAATGCTGGAAAATGCTAGCAGTTAACAAAAAATAAAATTAGAGTCTAAATACGCTAATAAAAATAAAAAGCGGACTGTGTAAAAAGAAAAGATACTTATTGGACCATATCTTATTTAAAAATGTAGCGCTATAATGTTCAACTACAAAAGAAATAGTTTTTGAATGAGCCTTATTAAGAGAAAGTGTTTTTCTTACAGCATCATTAATATCATCATCGGCCTCAGATATTATATAATCGTCGTTGAAAAACAGGTCGGCTTGGATGAAGTTTTGAATGGCAATGTTTTGCTTTTGACTTATTTTAAAATCATGCGTATGCATTACCCCCTTTGAGTAGGTAATATGGGGTTGAATAATAGCGACAAGAAAGCAAAAAAAGAAAATGAATTTTTTCATAACCGGGTCAAATATACGAAGACTATATTTAACGGAAGTTTACTTTAACATTTAATATACTAAGCAGGTAAGGTTTTCTTGTACTTTAAGTAGTCCTTCTTGGCATCTTTGATAAAGGCCTGCTCAGAACTAGCATGGGTAAATTTATAAGAAATCCTGGTTTTGTCTACCGTTTTGCCCTTAATTTGATTCGGGTAATGTTCAATTGAAAATTTCATTAACTCCACAATTAAAGGAATAGTACTAATACCTTTTTCTGTTAAAGTATAAATAAATACTTTTTTATTCGTAGGGTGATTGTTCTTCTCAATTAAGCCATCAATTACCAATTTTTTTAAACGGTCGGCTAAAACCCTGGTGGCAATTTTTTCACGATTGTCCATCAATTCCTTATAGGTACACTTTTTTAAAAAAAGCATATTTCTAATTATAATAAGCGACCATTTATCTCCTAAGACATCTAAGCCAGTGGCTACGGAACAAATAGAACGAAATTTAGTTTTAAGCATTGGGGGAATATTTTTACGAAGATAATTCAATATGAGTAATTTCAATTTATTGTGGAGGCATTTACATGAGTGGCTTCTACATATAACAGATTAATGACTTTTACTTGTAGTTTAAAAATATAGGAATCAATTATTTAGACAATTTTATGACAATAGTCATAGGTTAAACAAGTAAAACGCTAGAGTATATTCTATTGAAGAAAAACCTAGGTAGTTCTTATTGGCGTAGGTGGAGATTGTTTCTTACCTTGAATACTTGTATCTTCCATCTTGATGCATGAAAAAAATAAAATAGAGATGAATAGAAATGTTAGGAATAATTTAAATTTACTCATAGGGATTAATTGAATTTGAAATAAATTATTAGTATCATTTATTTATACCACAAAAATATAAAAAATTGTTCGCCATGAAAACAAAAATTTTCTTACCCCTTTTAATCTTAACATTTTTTTATAGCCTCTTAATGAGCTGCTCTACTAGCACCACGAGTCCTAAAGAGGGTTTTGTGGAAGTAAAAGGCGGTAAGGTTTGGTACCGTATTAATGGCACAGGCACAAAGCCTGCGCTTCTTTTATTACATGGCGGGCCGGGCTCTTCTAGTTATGGCTTAGAAAATTTAAAGGAATTAAGCAATGACCGTCCTGTTATATTTATAGACCAGTTAGGTTGTGGAAGGTCTACAAGAATTACCGATACCTCTTTAATGACTATTGAAAATTATGTAGAACAGCTTGAGCAAATTAGAACAGCTTTACACTTAGAAAATTTTTATTTATACGGACATTCATGGGGAACCATGCTAGGCATTGACTATTACATTAAATACCCGAAGCATATAAAGTCAATTATTTTTAGTAGCCCTTTATTTAGTACTGAAATGTGGACCAAGGATGCAGATACTTTAATTGCATCCCTACCCGATTCTATTCAATCGCATATTAGAATAAATGAAAAAAATAAAACCTACAATAACCCAAAATATCAAGATGCGGTAACGCTTTATTATAAAAACTTTTTAAGAAGAACGGAAAGAACAAAAGAACAATCCGATACATCTAAATTATTTTCAGGATCTACTGTTTATGAATTTATGTGGGGACCAAGTGAGTTCACTGCTACTGGTAATTTATTAAAATATGACCGCTTAGCCTTTCTTTCTACTATAAAAGTGCCTACCTTATTAGTAGCAGGCGAATTTGATGAAGCAAGACCAAGTACTATTCAACATTTTCAAACCATGATTCCTGGTGCTGAGTTTAAGATGATTAAAAATTCAGGTCATGCTACCATGCAAGATAATAAAGTAGAATACCTTGCAACTTTGAAAGCATTTTTAGATAAGGTAGATAAGCTGCAGCAATAAAATTATTACACTTATTTAATTAAACCGTATACCAATACCTGTCCAGAGAAGGTAGCTAAGTATACATGACCATTGGCAATAGTGGGTGAACAAAATTTTGCAAAAGAAGGAACAAAGTCACCGGGGTTATTATTACTATTCCATAATTCTTTTGAAATATCATTAGCATCGAAGGCTCTTAGTATTCCTTTCATTGTGCCATTTTCTGCATCGCCAGAACTAGCATAGGAAGCCCAAACAACCCCTGTGCCTGCCTTTCCATTATCAGAGGAAACCGATATCATTGCGCCTGTTTGCCCAGAAGGACCTGGAACATTAGAAAATGTTTGAGTAGTATTAAAACTATTAGTAGCTCTATCAAATTCAATAGCTCTTAACCTATCGTTCTCCGACCATATATAAGCATACTCTTTTCCAGCGCCTTTATAATAAGCTGGCTGACAGTGTAAATTGCCATTAATTCTAATGGTTTGTTTTGCATTATTAAAATTAGCTGAATAACCGCCCATATTATCTTTGTCTAAAATATAGAGGTTGCCATCCTTGGCGCCTGTAAAATAAATATTTGAATTGGGTACTAACATAGAACCCATCACACCATAGTCGGCATCGGTTATATTCATTTGAACATAATTAGTAGGGGTGAAATAACTAGTAATTTTTAAAGATGCATTAGTGGAAGGTGTAAGCTTAATAGCACTCTCCGACCTTCCCGATAAATTTTCAGGAAAAATACTTGCAATATTTTCTGCAGTACCATTTCCAGGTATGATACTATAAGGGCTAGGTGTGCCCACTGTCCCATTACCCGTTACTATATATAGGTTGCCGCTTTCATCGGCTGCAATGCCCATACCACTTTGCCATATACCTCCCTCTTCGCCATCGGGTGTGGTATTGTATACATATTGTTGTTGTAAATTTTTTGCATCATAGCCTAATACCCATCCATGAAAAGGATTTAAATCGCAATGCGATGCATAAGATATATACACCACACCATTCACTAAGGCTAAACCTTGTCTTTGATTATTTCTAAGGGGGTCAAAAGAAACTTTATCATTATTACTTGCATCTCCCTTACCTGCGGTTTGTGCCGTTATTTCAACAGGACTATTTAATTTTTCATTACCAGTTACTAAATCAACCGCATGTAAATGTTGCTTAAATATTATTCCGTCTGTACTTCTTGCAACAAAATAAATAGTCTTGGTAAGAGAATCAATTACTGGAGAGCCAATAATTCCAATAGAGGCTGTTATGTTTAAATAGGGAGTACACCAAGACGATTTTACATCACCTGCCATAGGCGTTCTCATGCCATTCACTGTATAGTTTTTCTTCCAATATAAGTTTCCATTATCCCCGTCAAAAGCGTATAAAGTATTACTCACTGTGGCTACGAATACAACATTATGCTTGCCCCCACTTATTTCAAAATTGCCCATGACCAAGGGCTGTGCATATACTTCGTCATCTACTAATAAAGAAAATAGTTTTCTAAACTGGGTGCCATTCACGGTACTAGTATTAAGTAGGGTTTCATTATTATTATGGCCTGTTCTCCCATTGTCATTGTGTTGCGTGGTAACAGATATATGTTGTAGATTAGTGTTAGCAATAATATTGGTACTTGTATCTACAGAAATTTTAGTAGTAGGTATATCTGATAAAGATTGTGTTTTTTTACAAGCACCCATAAAAATAAAAACAAGAAGCAGCGAAAGAAAAGAAGTTAAATTTCTAAATAAATACATTGTAAAACTTTATTAAATTATTATGCTAGATTTGAAATATAAAACTAAGAAATTAAATTGCTAATAAATAATTAATACAATAAATAATTAACACGGTTTAATATGACAAACTCAAGAAGAAATTTTGTAAAACAAGCTAGCGCCACTATTGGGGCTTTAAGTTTACCTAGTTTATTACATGCTGCACCTGCAGAGAATATGAATAAGAAAAAAATTGTATGTCTTGGTGGTCACCCCGATGATCCAGAAAGTGGATGTGGTGGCACTTTAGCTAAATTAAGAAAGGCGGGGCATGAAGTAACCGTCATATATTTAACAACTGGGGAAGCGGGCATACCCGGCACTTCACATGATAAAGCAGCTAGCATTAGAAAAGCAGAGGCCATTGCTGCTTGTAAAATATTAGATACTAAATATATTTTTGCAGGTCAGATAGATGGAGATAGTATTATGAACAATGAATGGGTAGAGAAAATTAAAACCATCATTGCCAATGAAAATCCAGATATTGTTTTTACGCACTGGCCTTTGGATATTCACAAAGATCATCAAATTGCAAGCTTACTAGCCATTCAAGCCTGGGTTAGACTGGGCAAGAAATTTCTTTTATACTTTTTTGAAGTTTGTACCGGCGAGCAAACCTTTATATTTCATCCCACCGACTATGTAGATATTACAGAAACTCAAGCGCAAAAAAAACAAGCGCTTTATTGTCATCTAAGTCAAGACCCTCCGGGCATCTACCAATGTGGTCATGCCGCCATGGAAGAATTTAGAGGTCGAGAAATGGGCGCTAAAGCAGCTGAGGCCTTTATTAGAATGAATGGAAAATTATTTTTATTGTAATAGTTGCAGGGTATAACCATTGTCTTAATAATTATAATTAAATTTACTTATTAAGTGAACAATATGAGGTTACCTATAATTTTATTGGGGGCTCTTCTTCTAGGTAGAGGACTAGATGTAAAAGCGCAAACTACATCAACCGGTTTTACCGTTATTCCCCTTGGTGTAAAAGGTGGGCTAGACGAAGCCAACCTCTCTTCCTATATGGTGGCTGCTAAAGGTTCTAGTAATTATATTTGTTTAGACGCAGGTACTATTAATGCTGGATTACAAAAAGCTCTAGCTAATAAATTATTCACCGAGTATAGTGCTGAAGAAATTCAAAAAAATAAAATCAAGGCATATTTTATTTCACATGCTCATTTAGACCATGTAGCAGGACTTATTTTAAATTCACCTAATGATAGCCCAAAAAATATTTATGGGTTTAGCTCGGTAATAGAGATAATGAAAAACAATTATTTTACAGCCAAGAGCTGGGCCAATTTTGGAAGCGAAGGTGACAAACCTATATTAAATAAGTATACCTATAACTACTTAACCCCTGGTAAAGAAATTGAAATTCCAAATACGGAACTAAGTGTAACGCCCTACATACTAAGTCATGTAAACCCTTATGAAAGCAGTGCATTTTTAGTACGTAATCAAAATACTTATTTACTATATTTAGGAGATACAGGTGCCGATGAAGTAGAAAAATCGAATCAGTTAGCATTATTATGGAAGGCCGTTGCAGACAAAGTAATGGCGCATACACTGAAAGCCATTTTTATTGAAGTATCTTTTGATAATGCCATGCCCGATAAAGCCTTGTATGGTCATTTAAACCCTCGTTTATTAATGCAAGAAATGAAAGTATTAAATAAATTGTCCAATGGCCAACTACAAAAGCTGCCCATTTATATTACCCATATTAAACCATGCGCTACTTGTGAAATTTCCATTAAAAAGGATATAGCACTGTCTAACACTGAGGGGCTTACTATTCAATATGCTGAGCAAGCTAAGCGTATTGAATTATACTAATATAGCATTGATATCTAATATAAGTATATACTAGGGTTATACGCTTGGTTACAATAGCAACCACTTATCCCTTTTCTTTTATTCTTTAAGATAATTTTCCTAATTTAATACTCTAATGAATTAGGTCATTTAAAACTTTATTACAAAGTATTTATTAGCCTTTATGAGTTAGTCAATACATTAAAAAAATAAAACTAAATACTATGTCAAACAGTAAGAAAACTATTCAAAATAGTTCACGCCGTAACTTTCTATACCAAAGTTCTTTAGCTTCATTGGGCTTAGTGTTCATGGGCAAAAACACATTAGCTGCTAATTCATTATTCTTAAGTAGTCCTTTATCTACCATTAAGGGTGTACAAATTGGCGCTATTACTTATTCTTTTAGATCTATGCCAGGAAGTGCAGAACAATTAATACAATATTGTAAAGAAGCTGGCATCACTGCTATTGAATTAATGGGAGACCCTGCTGAAGCTTATGCTGGAAGCCCCGTCGGTGTTATGCCTCCAATGAATTTTAGACCACCAGCAGCGAATGAGCCTGCAAAACCTCCTATGTCTCGTGAAGACTTTATGAAATCAATGGAAGAAAGAAATGCAAAAGCAAGAGCTTGGAGAGAAACAGCTTCAATGGATAAATTTGTAGAGCTAAGAAAATTATTCAATGATGCAGGTATTACTATTTATGCATTTAAACCAGATGCAGCACTAGGTGTGAAAAGTACCGATGGCGAAATTGATTACGCTATGCGTGCAGCTAAAGCATTAGGCGCTACTTCAGTGAATGTAGAAATTCCAGAAAATGCAGATCATTCAAAAAGATTAGGTGAGTTTGGTTTAAAACATAAAGTATATGTGGGTTATCATGCGCATCTGCAAGCTACCGATACTGCATGGGATGTGGCTTTGAGCCAATCTCCTTACAATGCTATGAACCTTGACTGCGGCCATTATATAGCAGCAGGTGGAGCGAATACAACAGCGTCTTTATTAGCCTTAATTGAAGCTAAACATGATCGCATCACAAGTATGCATATTAAGGACCGTCAGAATAAAGTGCACGGTTCAAAGAATATGCCATGGGGTGAAGGCGATACTCCACTTAAAGAAGTACTTACTTTATTAAAAACTAAAAAATATAAAATACCTACTTCTATTGAATTAGAATATGATATTCCAGCAGGTTCTGATGCAGTGAAAGAAACAAAAAAATGTTTCGAGTATGCTAAAGCCATTTTAGAAGGATAATATTTAAAATTTTAAAAGATTCCTATTTTAGATAAGTTTTTTATAATGACTAAATTGATTAACTTTCGGGTGAATTAATTTAGTCATTTTTAATTTAGTAACTCTTCAAATTTATGAACCAAAATATTTCTAGTAAGATTTTTGTACATCATGTACTTTTTTATTTAAAAAACCCAACGTCCGCTGCTGATAAAAATAAATTATTAGAGGGCTTGCAAAAATTAGCCACCATTGAATGTATTCGTTTTTCGGATATTGGAACCCCTGCTGCTACCAATAGGTCGGTGATTGAAAGAGATTATACTTATTCTTGGTTATGTATTTTTAATACAGCTGAAGAAGAAGTAGTATATCAAGGGCACCCTATTCATGATGAATTTAGAAACAACTACGCCCATTTATGGGAGAAAGTAGTTATTTACGATTCAAATACCAATACACAGGAAAGCCAGTAGCTATAAGGCTTAAGCCCCAAATAGCTTCGTATGGTTTATTCAAAATGGTAATCACAAACAAGGCGGCACAGAATAGTAGAAATAGGCCTGGTACAAAAGGGTAGCCTATTACTTTATACTTTCTTTCGTATTCAGGATGCTTTACTCTTAATATAATTACACCTAGAGCGGTACTTCCATAAAATATAAAGGAAGCAAATACTAACATATCGGTTAATTGATCAAAACTACCTGAGAATACCAAGGCAATCGCCCAAAAGGCTTGAATGAATAAAGCAATATCGGGTGTATTGTATTTGGGATGCACATTCGCTGCTTTATAAAAAAACAATTTATCTCTTGCCATTGCATACATCATTCTAGCAGAAGTTAAAATAGTGCTATTGGTGGCATTCAAAGTAGTCACTACTATTAAACTAGCTACTAAGACCATTCCAATATGTCCGCTTAGTTTACCTGCCACTTCTACTGCAGCAATTTTATTAGGGGTGAGTTGAATGAAATAATCAATGGGTAAAATATAAACAAAAACAATGTTTAATAAAACATAAGCAGTCATAACTATTAAAGTGCCAATGCCTAATGCCAGTGGTAAATTTCTTTTTGGATTTTTTATTTCTTCGCCGATATAAGCAATTCCATTCCATCCTTCATAACCCCAAAAAGCGCCCAAACTAGCCACGAATAAGGCTTTCAGCAAACTAAACCCATGTAAATTGGGGGGGTTTGGTAATTGGCTAGGGGTTGTTACATTAGCCATACTTCCTTCTGAAGAACCAAAACCAATAGCTAAAAATGCAACAATACTAGTTAACATTAAATAAGTTAAGACCGTACTTAATTGTGTTGCAAACTGTGCACCCCTATAATTTAATAAGGTAAGTGCTATAATTAAAAAGGAAGCAACTAATTTAATAAACAAAGCCTGTGTAATGGCTATTCCTAAAAAGCTAATACTGTCTCCAACTATGGGAAGCGGAAATAAACTTGTTAAGGATTGCGCGAAAATATAAGCTAGTGCTGCAATAGAAGCTGTTTTAATAACAGTGAAACTGGCCCATCCATACATAAAAGAAAAAAAACGATTATATACTTTTTGAAAATAAAAGTACTCCCCTCCTGAATTGGGAAACATACTTACCATTTCTGCAGTGGACAAAGCACCTGCTAAACTAATAAGGCCTGCTAATACCCAACAAAGAATAACTAATAAGGGAGAGCCCAATGTTTGAGACATGGGTGCTAACTTCTTAAATACACCAGAACCAATAATTACACTTACTACTAAAAATGTAGCAGCACTTACTCCTATTTTGGGTTTTAATACTTCCATTCTACAATTTAAGGAATTCTATAGAAACTACATTATTTCTACTAGCTAGTTCACTATAGTTTTGTAACACCAAAACCTGGTTGGCTATTAATATGCATATAGCCATCTATTAGTTCAAAGCCGCCTGTTACCAGGTCCTCCGCTAAATCAAAGCTGCCATCTAAATCAATGTATTTAGTATTTGCGCAACAATATGCTGCATGCAAGGCTGCAGTAATACTTATGATACTTTCATCGTTACAACCCCAGAACAAATTAATGTTCGCGTTTTTAGCAATGGTGGCAATTTCCATAGCGCCCATGATACCACCACATTTCATTAATTTAATATTATAAACGCCAAAGGGTTTGCTAATGGCATATTCCAAAGCAGCTTGCGGGTCCTTCAATGATTCATCTCCCATTAATATAGAACGGTAGGCAACATCAACTTTTAATAATTCTAATTCTTTACCAACGGGTAAGGGTTGTTCTATTAATTCTATTTTTGATTTTTTTGTAGCTTCTATAAATTTATTTAAATCGGCTAAGCTATAACCCTGGTTGGGATCTACTCTTATTATATATTCAGTAGGATATTTTTCTTGAAGCTTTACAATTTTTTCAATGTCCTCGTCAACATTCAATCCTAGTTTTACTTTTAAAACTTTAAAACCTAGGCTTAAAAAACCTGCAGCGTCTTCTAAAGTTTCTTCTACAGTTTTAATACCAATGGTAATAGAGGTAGGTAAGGCTTTTATTTTTTGTCCATAGAAATCAGCTACGGAAATGCCCATGAATTTACCAAAGGCATCGTGCATGGCTATATCAATGGCGGCCTGTGTTCCAGGTAAGTGATCAAAATGTTGTCTGCTTTCATAAATCATTTTTTGAAAATGACGAATATCTCTGCCTACAAAATTTTTAACAAATTCAGTTTCTAAATTAATAGCCGTTTGTGCAGTCGTTTCTCCCACCACTTCTCCCGCTGGGCTTCCGCAACCATAGCCCACCATGCCATTGGCTAACTCTACTTCAAAAAAAGCTAAACTCACATCGGAGAAAGTACTATAGGCAATGGTATAAGGCTTGGTCAAGGCCATTTTTTTTAGATAAGATCTTACAGCTACTATTTTCATTATATATTTATTATTAATTTATTTTTTAACCCATTCATTATACTATTGTTAAAAAACTTACTAAACTATTACTCATTAAATAATAATTTTGTAAATTCTTATTATCTAGTTCTTTATTAATTTTTTTAATGTAGGTACTATTTTATCTACACCTTCTTGAATAGGCAATAATACAGGTATGTTTAATTTTTGCTCATACTGCTTTTGAAAAGCAAAGGCTTCTTCGGTGGTACAGTCTTCGGTATGAATACCCACGGCTATTACTTTTGAACCTAATTTTTCTATAATCTCCATTTCCGATTCAACGCTTGGAATAGATCCCCATTTTTCATCATGGTCAAAATATTTACGCTTAGGGGCAAATAATAATATGACATGTTTAGCATTCCCTGATATTAATAATTCAATACCACAAGGGCCACTCGGATTTCTTAAAGAAGACTGCCCTTCTAAGAAAATAAAATCAGGTTGCGTTTCTTTCCAACAAGAAACAATAGCATTTTCTAATTCTCCAGAAACAAAGTCGTTTAATGTTGAATCAAAAACAAAACCATATTTACCCCCTTGCAACCAACCAGTTTGACCAGTGTAAATCATATGGGCCTTGAGTCCATCTGCTTCACAGGCCTGTCTTAGCATTCTAGCTGTAGTTCTTTTACCCATGGCGCAGTCCATACCAATAACAGCTATGATGGGTGCTGTTACTTTATAAATATCTCCAGTCCAAAAACTAAGTTGCTCTCTTATTTTAGGTTTTCTTACATCAATTAATTCTACCCCTTTTTCTTTAGCAAGTGCTACTATCTCAGGCTTCTCATTTAAATATTCATGTAAACCATTGACAATAGATAAACCTGCATGAATAGCTTCAACAATAGTAGTTAACATATTACCCGGTAATCTTCCTCCCACAGTAGCCACTCCTATCACTAAAAATTGAATATCAGTAACTGAACTTATTGCAGCACTTAAATTTTCAAATACTGGTATATTTCTGTTTTTACCGTCTAATAATATTCCTGCATCTTGTCCTGCAGTAGCTGCGCAGTCTACCACCCCTTTAATGGTAAAGCGCTCTGTACCTCTAATTAGTCCATGTGCAGTTTTGGCATCCAAGGCTTTTAATAATCCATTCGTTAATACAATTGCATTGTTCATCTTTCTAACCTTTCTTTTAATTTAAAATTTATTTCTTTTGAAATTTATTTTCTTTTGATAAGCACCCCTGGGTAATTACCAGTAGTCTTTTGATTTTGATAAGTAAGTTGTCCATTAATCCAAACCATTTCAATACCTGTTGACAAAGCCCTGCTATCTTGAATTGTAGCATTGTCTTTCACTGTTACCGGATTCAATAAAACTAAGTCGGCGTAATTGCCAGCTGCAATAATACCACGGTCTTTAATACCTAAATGTGCAGCAGTTAAGCCTGTCATTTTATGTATGGCATTTTCTAAGGTAATAATTTTATCTTCTCTTACATATTTTCCTAATACTCTTGTAAAAGCACCATGGCCTCTAGGATGGCCGCCTGCATTACCATCAGAACATATATTCGCATAAGGCCAAGCAATAAAATTAGCTACATCCTTTTCAATCATAGACTTTGCAGCAATGGCTTCTACCGTTCCTTTAAAATTGGGATTCTTTTCTTTAAAATCGGAAGCAATCGCAATCAATGCCATTAAAGTAACAGATGGTTTTTCATTTCTCATCGCCGCAATAGCTGCAATTGTCTTCCCTCTGTACGCTTCAACGGGTGCATACTTTACTAAATAAGATTCATTCACATCAAATGTATGATTCACTGCAAATTCGGCACTCACCGGATTTGTATAATCTCTTGTAGGAAATAAAACTCTTAAAGTGGAGTTCCAATAAGTATAAGGATATACATCGGCAGTAATATTAATTCCAGCAGCTCTTGCTTTTTCTAATTTAGCAATTAATGTAGTAGAAGTTTCCCAATCATCTTTTTTAGCAATTTTAATATGTGAAATTTGTACAGGCATTTTAGTGCCCCTTCCTATTTCAATAATCTCATCAATGGCGTCTTGTAATCTTACATCTTCACTTCTTATATGACTCATGTATCTTGCCTTAGCAGCAGCAGCTACATTTGCCAATTGTATTACTTCATCTTTGCTTGAAAAAAAAGCTTGCTCATATTCCAGCCCAGTTGACAAACCCAATGAACCTTTATCTAATTCTTTTTGTAAAATAATTTTCATTTTATCTATCTCCGCTTGACTAGCTTCTCGATACAGATCCTTCTCGCCCATTACTTCTTCTCTTAAACTTGCCTGGCCTGTATAGGTGCCCACATTTACAGCCATGGAATGCGCTTTAAACATTTTAGTTAAGGTATCCATTGCATAACTTCCTCCATCCTGACCTATAATAATAGTAGTAATGCCTTGGCTATTGGTAGGAATGGCCTCCGGATGATCATCTAAGTCTCCAAAATGATGGCTATGAGAGTCAATGAAACCAGGCGCTAACACAAGGCCATGCCCATCTATTACCTGCTCGTTTTGATTGGCTTTTAATTGGCCTACTTGTATAATCTTCTTTCCCTGCATTCTTACCGATGCATTATACGCAGGCTTACCTGTACCATCAATTAATTGCACATTCGTAATGAATTGTGTTAGTTGATTAGAATTATTTTTTTGTGCAAACAAACCTGTGCTGATTGTTAGAAGCAATAGAAAAGAAAATATACTTATAAATTTTATTTTCATTTTAATAGGTTGTTTTAGCATTTTAGTTTTTTTATCAATTTATTCATGATACATTAAATCATACATATTTATTACCAAAAACGAATATACATAGCAGCTACTAATCCAAGAACAATAATCACCATTGCTAAATTGGCATTGCTTAATGTATACTTAGTACCATCTTCTATTAAATCGTTTTCATGTTTTTGTCCGCTCTTATCTAATAAACTTACTAGCACAATCGTAATCATGGTAAATGCAAATACTAATCCCATTTGAATTAAATAAGGAATTTCAAATCCGCCATGTCCATTAGAGTAAGCTGTATATAAAATAGTTTCACTTCCTGCAATGCCCACAATAAACTTATCAAATACAATAGATAAAATAACGCCTACAATAATTCCAGTAATAGCTGCTTTTGAAGTTGCTTTTTTCCAGAAGAAGCCCAATAAGAAAACAGGGAAGATAGCAGGAGAAATGTAACCTGTATATTTTTGAATAAATTCAAAGCCACCTTTTCCACCAATACCTAAAGCATCGTTCCAGTTAATAATAATAGCAATGATTAAAGAAATAATAATAATAATTCGTCCTGTTGTTACAATTTTAGTGTCGGAGGCCTCTCTATTAATATATTTTTTATAAATATCTAAAGAATAAATAGTAGAAATACTATTGGCCTTACCAGCTAAGGAGGCGACAATAGCTGCTGTTAAAGCCGCCATGGATAAGCCTTTCAGCCCAACAGGCAAAAACCCTACTACAGAAGAATAGGCATTGTCCTGATTTAAACTACCATTACTTAACATTTCTTGTTGCAATGCTCCATTTTGATATAAAACATAAGCAGCAATACCCGGTAACACTACTAGTATGGGCATTAATAATTTTAAAAAGGCTGCAAAGAAAATTCCTGTTCTTGCTGTTTTTAAATCGGCGCCCAAGGCTCTTTGTGTAATGTATTGATTACATCCCCAATAATTTAAATTTGCCACCCACATACCTGCTGCCATCATGGCTAGTCCAGGTAAGCTTGAATAATCGTCAATTTGTTTTTGTGTGGCACCTGCACCTGGTTTATCAAATATCATTTTAAAATGATCCGGTGCTACTTTTATTAAATGATTAAATCCAGCAATGGCATTACTACCATATCCAAATTTTTCTCCCACCACTGTTAAGGCTATATAAGAAGTAATTAAACCTCCTACTGACAATACCAATACTTGTATGACATCGGTATAGCCAATAACCTTCATGCCTCCTAAAGTGATAAACAAGGCAAATAGCGCAAGGCCTATCATTATTAAATGAAAATGTGCGCCACCTGTTAAATTATTAATAGCAATAGCGCCTAAATATAAAATGGATGTAAGGTTTACAAATATGTATAAGAACAACCAAAAGATAGCCATGATCATGGCCACTGTTTCATTGTACCTTGTTTTTAAAAATTGGGGCATGGTGTAAATTCTGTTTTTCAAATACACCGGCATAAAAAATACACCCACCAAGACTAAAGAAACCGCAGCTATCCACTCATAGGCAGATATCGCTAGACCTAGTCTAAAGCCATTACCACTCATGCCAATAAATTGCTCTGCAGAAATATTAGAAGCAATTAAAGAGGCACCAATAGCCCACCATGTTAGTTGGCCTTCTGCTAAAAAGAAATCGGTTGAATTTGCAGTGGCAGTTTGCTTGCGTTTATAAATCCAATAGCCATAGCTGGCAATTATTAAAAAGTAGAGTATAAAAACAATGTAATCATAGCTTTGCAATGCCTTAGTCATAGAGATTGGTTTTGGTCTTAAAATTAGGCTATAAACTTAAAAAGGCACCCATTGAGAGTGCCTTTTTTTCAATACCAAACCTCCAGTTCTAGTCCAAACCAAGTTTAATGATGTTTCTTATTTGAAATCCCAAGTAAATAATAACCGCCCATACTAATAGTATAATACCATAGGCCAATAATTCAAGCCAAATGGGCGAATGACCCCTTCTTGCAAATAAGCTTCTATGATTGTAATTCGTTGTATATACCAAGGGTTTACCCCAAGGCACCATTATTTCAGCTGCTACATTACCATACACATCGTTGTCTATAATATTGGCAACCAAGATTAAATTTCCTTTTTGATCTCCTGGTAAACTATCTCTTTTAAATTCACCGCTAATGGCACCTGCAGAATCGCTTGTATAGGTAGCCGTTTCACTAATATTCAAATTCCCATCTAGTCTTTTTACAGCTAGCACCATTTCCACTCCTGCCATAGGTTGCCAACTGGTATCTACTTTAATGAATAACTTTGCATTCACTATTTTTCCATCTGCAGTATCAATTTTTATTTTTGCTTTGGTAATAGTTGTTTCTGCTCTAGCTTCCTCATATAATTTATTGGCAGCACTTATAGCTATAAAATTTTGAGTAGGCGATTTTACCCATTCTGTTTTAGCAGAAGGAGGAATAAATAAAATAAACTCACCTCTCTCTGAGGTAATGCCAGCCCCTATGAAATTATTTTTATTTGAATCGTTGGTAATAAAAACTTTCACTGCAATATTTCCTATTTTTTGAAACTTGCCATCTATTTTAGATTTAGCCGAGATCACTAAATGTTGTGCAGCATTATTATCGTTATAATATTTTACGCCCAGTACTAATGTATTTTTTTCAACAGCCTGCGCCATTAAAAAATGAGGCATGAAGGCCGCTATTAATACAATTATTTTAAAAATGTTTTTCATTCTCTAAGCTTTCGGTTTCAATAATTGTTTCGTGAATGGGGATGATAGGAAAAATTCTTGCAAAAAAAGTAATCACTAATAAGGCGCCTGCTAAAGAACCTCCTGCAATGGCCCATTCTTCCCAAGTTGGAATATAATGATGATAATTGGCTGGTACATCATGCATAGGTAAAAAGGGATGAAGTAAAGTGGGTGTCACTATTAAAAATCTTTTAAACCAAGAACCTACTACAACAAGTATACCTGCAATGAAGGCTGGTAAGGGTCTTCGGCCTTTTTTAAAAAGCAATATAAATATGGGAATAAACATGGAAGTAAAAATGGCAAACCAAAATATGGGCGCAAATTCTCCAGTAAATAATCCCAACAAATGCTCTTCCTCCGATTTTTTCATTTTAAAAGCAGGCACTAAAAACTCATTGAAATTAAAATACAAATACAACAAGGCTAGTAAGACTAATACTTTTCCCATTCTATCAAAATGGTCATTGGTAATATATTTTTCTAATTTATAGTGCGTTCTAAAAATATACATAGCTACTACCACGCCACCCGCACCTACTAAAAAGGCGCCTGAAATAAAATAAGCGCCAAAGTTGGTACTATCCCAACCTGGTCTATAGGTAGTGGCAAATAACCAAGAAGTAACTGTGTGAATAGAAAAGGCAACAGGAATAATGGCAATGGCTAAAATATTAATAGCCTTATCGGTTATTTTAAATTGTGCTTTTGTATTTTTCCAAAAGGACCCTAAAAATTCATATAATTTTTGTAACCATTTTCCATTGCGCTCTTTAAAGCCAATCATAATTTTTAAATCGGGTAACAAAGGAAAATACAATAACAATAAACTTATAAAAAAATAAGTAGTAATAACTATAACATCCCAAATAATGGGAGACTGCAAACGACCATGTAAAAAAAGATTATAAAATCTCTCAGGGCGTCCCATGTCTACTATAATAATTAAAGAAGCAAATGTAATAGCCGAGACTGCAATAATTTCTGCAATTCTTGTCAAAGGTGTACTCCATTTTACATTGGTAAGTCTTAATACCGCTGTAATCAAGGACCCTACTAAACTTATGGCCACAAAGAAAACGAAGTTAGATATGTAAATACCCCATGATGCATAATCTCTCATGGCAGTGACCTCTAATCCATAATACAATTGTCTTCCATAGGCAAATACACCAAGGGCTGCAAAAAATAACAAACAGATCACCCAAATTCTTCCTTGTTTGCCAAATTCCTGTGGTAATAAATCTGCTATAATTTTATCTTCTTTTAATTTATCCACTTTGAAATGTTTTATTATTAATTAATAATTATCGACAAAGGCATAAGATACTGTGACTCTATTATCGAAAAAGGCCTAAGATACTGTGACTCTGTTATCGAAAAAGGCCTATGCCTTTTTCTCTTCGACAACAGACTCAACTTTGTTTTCAAAAGGAAAATTTCTATTAACTGGTGGTAAATAGTAAACACTTGGTTTAGTGCCTAGGTCTTCCATTAATCTGTATCCTGCTTTGTCTTTAATTAGTTCACTAAATCTGAAAGTCTCTGAACCATTAGTAACTGTATCTTCTAATATGTCTCCAAAAAAGAAAACACCATTCGGACAGGCCGATACACAATGTGGCAAGTTGCCTTGTCTCACCATATCAGGACAGAAATCACATTTACCTACAGTACCTACTTTTTGTGGAACACTTGTTTCACATGAATAAGGTTTATCCGCAATTTCTTTTTCAATTTTAGGTTCTTCCCAATTAAATACCCTGCTAGAATATGGACAGGCTGCCATACAAAAACGACAACCAATACATCTATCACTATCAATTAATACAATGCCGTCCTTCCTTTTAAAAGTAGCATCCACTGGACAAACTTTTACGCAAGGTGGTTCGTCGCAATGCATACAAGTAGTGGGTTGCCAATAAGGTGCTGTATGTTCAGCGTCCTGCATAGGATACACTTTAATCCAGTTTTGTCCTGGATGAATATGGTGCATATGATTACAAGCAGTCTGACATTTTTTTACACTTTTGCATCTTGATAAATCAATCACCATGGCAAATTTCTTACCTGCAATACCCTCTCTTTCTATGGTATTCATGGAAGCGGGCAATGCAGGAACTGGTTTTAAAAATGCTTTATCCACTTCTATAATTTCTCCATCAACCGATAACAATTTTACCATCTCGCCAGAAGGTTTCACATCTGGTATTTCTTCTGCAGTAAACGGATTTTTTGTTGCACAACCCGCAAGCGTTACCCCTGCTACTAAACTGCTTGCTATAAAATCTCTTCTTGTATTTTGACTCATTTTATTTCAACTATTTATGCATTACAACTCTTTATTCACCCAGCTTTGTAATTGTTGATTAGATATTTTTTCTTTGCCAGCTTTAATCTTAGAAGCGTCTACTTCTACCAGTGTTCCATCCTGTGTTAAAAACTTAACAGTTTTAAGTTCTGGAGCACAAGCAATCACTTCTTTCTTATTAAAAGCAGTAGCCATTTTTGCAATTGGGAATAAACTTAAAACCCCTAGTCCTGCAATTAATTTTCTTCTGCTATTGTCTTCTTTATGAGTTGGATCTATATCTGACATACAATATTTTGAATGGTTTTCTATTTTTTAAATGTGCGCATATAGTTCACTAAATTCCAAATATCTTCTTGGTCTGGAATTTTCTTTTTGAAACTTGGCATATCTCCACGACCCTCCGAAGTTTTAAAAAATAAAGCTCCGTCAGATTCACCTTGAACCACTGCTTTGCTAAAATCGGGAGGGGTGGTTTCTAATTGAGCTGCCTTTGTTCCATCGCCTAAACCTGCTTTACCATGGCAAGAAGAACAATGTTGACCCCATAATACCTTACCAGCTGCAATCGAAGCTGCATCTGACTTTACAGCATTGGCAACTTTTGCTTTGTCTGCTGGAACATTCCATGGCTTGGTTTGAAAGATGGTGAAACTAGCTGTTGTAATAAAAACAACAATGATAGCTAAGACAGGTAATTTTTTCATTTTGTACTGATTTTGTGTTTGTATTGGATACAAAGTTTCTTTTTATTGATTACCCCATAAATGACAGGCATCACCAGAAAATATGATTTTAGTCATAATAGCTATGAGATAGGTAAGGACTAAAATGAGAGCACCCGCCTTAGGATATAAAGCAGGTACTCGTGTGCTCGGTTATACTATTCTGTTTAAACCCTATCAAAAATTCCAAAGTCTTGAAATATTAAACCCAATGAGGAATTGACTTTTTGTAAAATCGTTATGGTTATACACATTATTATTTTGAGGTAAAATGTATCCATAATTACCCACGAAAATTTGAAAATCGTGCCCACTAGTTTTCATGTCTAATCCCAAACTAATATTAGGATTTGGGTTATTCATTGGATGTTGTGTAAGGGGTTGATCATAATTAGCAATAATAGACATGCCATCAGTTATTTTATACCTACCTGCAACACTTATAGCCAAATGACCATTATTAGTTTTTGCTTGAATAATTTTAGCATCGTCATAATACCCTTCTACATTATTAAAATAAGAGAAACTAGGCGCCACTTGCAAAGAAAAATTTTCAGTGAGTTTTCTTGCAATGATTAATTGAGAGAAATAACTAATGCGGTCCTGTACATTCACAATAGGTAGTGAACTATTCTTTGCTCTTGTGTCCATGACCATATTGCCAAATAAAGTCACACTCACAGGCATTTTATTATTCTTAGTTTGTTTTAATAAAGAATATTTTAATGTCCCTACTGTTTGCATTCTGTCATTGGTGGCGCCGAAACCAATTTGAATGTCTTTTATAGGCACATAACTAAAACCCAATAACATATTGGCACTTGCAAACAAGCCGCCTAAATCTTTCCAGCCATGTTCTACAGTACCAAAGCGGTGTTGAATATCAAATTCAAATGTTCCTTTAATCGGAACCATCACGGTTTGATTATCAATTATATGATTTCCATCAAAAGTGTTTTTTACAAAACTGCTCTTTTTTACAACTGGCGTTTTAGCTATGGTAGAATCCTGTGCTAACAGTGTTTGCACCCCAACAACTAGCATCAATACCAAAAAGGGAAGTCGTATAAAGCGAACTATTGATAGAGTGGATATTGCTTTTTTCATTTGAATTAATTTAATTGTTTTTTGCTCCTTGTTTAATCCATGCATAAATTTTTGCATTGATTGTTTCATCAGGGCCAGCGCCTAAAGGCATCACTGGACTTTTTTTGCCGTTTAGCCACAACATTAAGTTGCTATTATCGGGATCGTTTGCTTTTAGATAACTTCCATCTGTTAAAGCTTTATAGGCATTCGCTTCTGTTAAGTCTGGATTTTTAGCCCCAGCTACATGACAACCAGCTTTTGCACAACTATTGGTAAATAGGGGAATAATATCTGTTTTAAAACTCATCGTTTCTGTGATACTAGATCCTGGATTTACAACAATAGTAGAAGTTTTATAACATCCTGTAATAGCAAACATAGTAAGGGCAAAAAGTCCTGATAATATGGCTATTTTTTTGGTTAACATACTTTTACATTTAATCGTTTACGTCCATTTTATTTTTGAAACTTAAGCATCAAATTAGGCTTAATAGCATGTTGATAGTTTGACTTATCCCATACTGCAAAACCAAATGGTTGATCTTGTAAACTTGTAAAATCAATATCTTGTTTCAATACATCACCAGTTT
>CANCRC010000018.1 GCA_947380435.1 Chitinophagaceae bacterium | reverse complement strand
CAAGTGGCTCTTGCCGCAGCTACTAAATCGGTTTGTATATCTAATTTGGCTTTTGTGAAAACTGCTTTTAAGGCTTTTTTTAATTGAACAACATTTTGAGGATTACTTAAACCCGTGCCATAAAAATAAACTGCGTCAATACTGTTTGTTTTTATTTTATTTTTAAAAGTATTTTCTACCAGTGTTTGAATTTCAGCAGTACTTAAAAAATAGGGACTAATACCTATACTTTGAACAGTGGTTTTCTTATTGGAATGTACAATGGTCCATTGGCATTTGGTAGCCCCGCTATCGGCAATAATGTAATTCTTAACCATAGGTAATAATCTTGTGTGTGAAAATAGCCTTTTTAGTGTAATTTTAGCCCGAATAAAACAAGCATGCAAGAAAAAAATAAATCCAATTGGTCGGCCCCTCTATTTTATGCCTTTTTAGTAATTGTGGGGGTAGTAATAGGTGTTTTTTTTAAGGGGAATTTACCATTAGGTTCTTTTATAGGACATAAGCAAGATCCTATGCAAGAAATCATGCAATTAATTCAATCAAAATATGTAGAGAAAGTGGAGGGGGATAGTGCAAGCAATCGTTTGGCGAATTATTATTTAGCACAATTAGATCCTCATTCTGTTTATATACCCCCTGCAGATTTAGCCGGAGTGAATGAGCAATTGCAGCCCAATTTCAAAGGTATTGGTATTGAGTTTATGCAGTTCCGAGATAGCATATTTGTTTCTTATGTAATGAAAGAAGGTCCAGCTGCAAAAGCAGGTATAGCCATTGGAGACATATTATTAAAGGCAGATGATAGCATACAATTGTCGGGTAAAAAATGGGAATCGGAAGAAATTAGAAAAAAAATAAAGGGACCTTCCAACACAAGTGTAAAATTATTAATTGCAAGAGAGGGTAAACAAATTACAATATCTATTCCAAGAGACAATGTATCGGTATCTCCTGTGGATGCTACTTATATTATAAGCCCCAATATTGGATATATCAGAATTAACAAATTTGCCGATAGAACCTATGAAGCCTTTATGCAATCATTAGATTCTTTAGTGCAGAAAGGCATTAAATCATTGGTGATTGATTTAAGAGGCAATGGTGGAGGCTTACTTTCAGAAGCTGTAGCTATTGCAGATGAATTATTGAGTGGTAATAAATTAATTGTTTATACAGAAGGAGCTAATTCTCCTCGTGTAGATTATTTCAGTAAAAGAGAAGGGTTGTTTGAAGAAGGTGCCGTGACTATTTTAATGGATGAAACTTCGGCTTCTGCGAGTGAAGTGTTGGCAGGTGCTTTACAGGATTGGGACAGGGCTAAAATTGTTGGCCAGCGTTCTTTTGGAAAGGGATTAGTGCAACAACAATATAATTTATCGAATGGAGGTGCTTTGCGCTTAACTACCGCAAAATATTATACCCCATTGGGAAGAAATATTCAACGCCCTTATTCAAAAGGGAAGCAAGCCTATGAAGATGATTTCATTCATAGAATGCATGAGGATGCTATGGGTATGCAGGATTCTAGTTTTAAAGGGGAGGCCTACAAAACTCCTAAGGGACATTTAGTATATGGTGGGGGAGGTATTTATCCAGATAAATGGGTGAGTGAAAAAAATATTTTAATGGATTCTAGCTTTTCTATATTATGGGATAAAAGTTTATTGAACGATTTTGTGTTTCAATGGTATTTGAAAAATAAAACAGCTATTCAAACTATTAAAACACCTTCCGATTTTTTAAATCAATATGCTACATATGATTATTGGACTGCATTGAACCAGTTTGCTAATGCTTCGCAGAAGCCAAGATTAAAATTGATTGAAAAAAACAAGGCATTAGTACAAAGACAAATACTAGCCTTAGTAGCCAGGATTAAATGGTATAAGCAAGGTTATTATGAAGTGGAGAATGCTTTGGATCCGGTTTTTACCACCATGCTTCCCTAGGCTTCCTTATACAATATGAGTTTTATCATATTTTTGACTGACTAGACTCATTGAGGGCTTAGCCTTATTAAGGCATTTTTGTTCTACAAATTATGTCTATAGCCTGTTATCATTGTGGTGCCGATTGTTTGGAAACTATTCAATTAGAAGATAAAAGCTTCTGTTGTGATGGTTGTAAAATGGTATTTAAGCTATTAGATGAAAATGGCCTCTGCCAATACTATGATTTATCTGATATGCCTGGGCTTACTGCGAAGGGGCATTTTGTTTCTGAAAAATATAATTATTTAGACAATACAGCTATCAGCGAGCAGCTTATTCAATTCAAACTAGGCGAGCAAGCGCATGTGGTATTTTATTTGCCGCAAATACATTGTGTGAGCTGTGTATGGCTTTTGGAAAATTTACATAAAATAAACGCTGGCATTATTCAGTCCAAAACACATTTTGAGAAAAAGGAAATTAAAATTGTTTTTAATACTTCCCTTATTTCATTAAAACAAGTAGTTCAGTTATTGGCCTTTGTGGGCTATGAGCCAGTGATTCATTTAGGAGGTAATGATTGGTTAAAGAAAAAGAACGTCAATAAAAAGCAGTTGTATAAAATTGGTATTGCAGGATTTTGTTTTAGCAATATTATGATGCTCAGTTTTCCAGAATATTTATCGAATAATGCAGTAGAGTTAGGACCTTTAAGACATTTTATTATTTATATTAATTTATTATTATCGCTGCCTGTATTATTCTATAGTGCAAGCGGGTTCTTTATTTCAGCTTATACTGGTCTTAGACAAAAATGGTTAAATATTGATGCGCCTATTGCATTAGCTATTGCCGTTACATTTAGTAGAAGTGTTTATGAAATACTTAGTCAAACTGGTGCAGGCTATTTAGATAGTATGAGTGGGATAGTTTTTTTTATGCTTATTGGAAGATGGTTTCAGGATAAGTCCTATGATTCATTTGCATTTGATAGAGACTATCATTCTTTTTTTCCTTTAGGCGTAACTGTTTTAGAAGAAGGTAAGGAAGTCAATAAAGCGCTTTCTTCACTTATTAAAGGTGAAATGGTTTTATTAAGAACTGATGAAATGATTCCAGCCGATGCTGTTTTACTAACGGAGGGGGCTTTAATTGATTATAGTTTTGTAACAGGAGAAAATGCGCCCATTGCAGTGGCCATAGGTGAAATGGTATATGCGGGAGGTATTCAAAAAGGAAGATCTATTCAATTGGAAGTTTTAAAACCAGTGGGTCAAAGTTATATTACAGAACTATGGAATAGTCCTGTACTAAAGACGGAGAAAAATATAGAAAAATCCTTTGTGCATCCATGGAGTCAATATTTTACCATTATACTTTTTCTTATTGCAATTACAAGTGGAATTTATTGGAGTATATATGATAGCCATAAAATTTTACCTGCCGTTACTGCCGTATTAATTGTTGCCTGTCCTTGTTCCTTACTGCTTACAGTGAGTTTTACTTATGGTAATGTATTAAGATGGTTAGGCAGGGGTAAGCTCTATTGTAAAAATGCTTCTGTTATAGAGGCTATGCATAAAATTGATACTATTGTCTTTGATAAAACAGGAACTCTTACCAATCATGATGAGACGCACTTAGAATATACGGGGACAGCTTTAACAGTAAAAGAAATGGTAGCAGTCAAATCGGTTACCAGAGAATCCTTACATCCACTTAGTAAAATGATTACTCAATTTTTACGTTTACAAGTGTCGGATCTTGCCGAATTTCAACAAATTGAAAACTTTATAGGTAAAGGCACTAAGGCTTACTGTGATGGCTTTGAGATAATAATAGGCTCGGCTTCTTTTTTAATGTCTAATGGAATAGTGATGGAAGATAGCGTAGAAAAAAATATAGAAGGGTCGCTGGTATGTTTGGCTATTGACGGGTTGTATAAAGGATGTTTTAAAATTAATCATAGTTATAGAAATGAGATAGAGCCAATGATGAAGGCTTTACAAGCCATGGGATATGAATTGCATTTATTAAGTGGGGATCATCCTACAGAGAAAGTGCATTTGGTTCAACTATTAGGCAACGAAATGCCTATGTTATTTGAACAAAGCCCAGCCGACAAATTAAATTATATAGAGACACTACAAAATAAAGGACATCGGGTAATGATGGTAGGAGATGGATTGAACGATGCAGGAGCACTTCAAAAATCTAATGTAGGCATTGCTGTTACCGATCAAACACATTTATTTACACCAGCCAGTGACGCTATTTTGGAAGGTGGTCAAATGTATATATTGAAAAATTTAATTGACTATGCTAAAAAGGCAAAGCTCATCATTATTTTCATTTTTATTTTATCCATTCTATATAATATTATTGGCATGTATTTTGCCACTAGTGCTAGGTTATCACCCATGGTGGCTGCAATTCTAATGCCTATTAGCTCTATCAGCATTGTAGCACTATCTGCACTTCTATCTTATTTGTTTTCAAGCAAGCTTAGAGCATATAACTGATATATATCAGTTCCAAATTTGACCTATGTCATTAGCTAATTTGGGGTTTCCGGATAGATTTGTCGGAAATATATTCTTATGTCTGTATTCATATTATTAATTGTAGTGAGTGTTTTTGTAGCAGGTGGTTTTTTGCTGGCTTTTTTATGGTCGGTAAAAACAGGGCAGATGGATGATGATTACACACCTTCCGTTAGAATTTTATTTGAGGATAGTGTAAAGGTGGATCAAAAAGAAGAACTAAAAATTTTACCCTCGTCGAAATAGCATCAAAATAGTTTCAAACTAAATATATATAAAGTTTACTATCAAACATCATTCATCATTTAAATTAAACTTATGCAAGTAGAAAGTTTTCAGTATGACAATAAAACGGTAAGGAATTTTGCCATTGCCACTATCATTTGGGGGGTTGTTGGAATGACAGTAGGCTTATGGATTGCCTTGCAGTTGGTTTTTCCCACTGTATTAAACTTACAGCCTTATTTTAATTTTGGTCGTATTAGACCACTGCATACCAATGCAGTCATTTTTGCATTTGTGGGTAATGCTATGTTTATGGGAATTTATTATTCCTTGCAGCGTTTGTTAAAGGCAAGAATGTTCAGTGATGTACTAAGTACCATTCATTTTTGGGGATGGCAGCTTATCATAGTTGCAGCGGCTGTTACTTTGCCTTTGGGTTTTTCTACCGCAAAAGAATATGCAGAATTAGAATGGCCTATTGATATTGCCATTACTTTAATTTGGGTGGTCTTTGGTTTTAATATGTTTGCCACCATTATTAAAAGAAGAGAGCGTCATTTATATGTTGCTGTTTGGTTTTATATAGCCACTTTTGTTACAGTGGCTGTTTTACATTTAGTAAATTCATTTGAACTACCAGTGACTTTGTTTAAAAGTTATAGTTGGTATGCTGGAGTACAGGACGCCTTAGTGCAGTGGTGGTATGGTCATAATGCAGTGGCCTTTTTCTTAACCACTCCTTTTTTAGGTTTGATGTATTATTTCTTACCAAAGGCTGCTAACCGTCCGGTGTTTTCTTATAAATTATCTATCATACATTTTTGGGCTTTAATATTTTTATATATCTGGGCAGGGCCGCATCATTTATTATATACAGCACTTCCAAACTGGGCACAAAGCCTAGGCATTGTATTTAGTTTCATGTTAATATTCCCAAGTTGGGGTGGTATGATTAATGGTTTGTTAACCCTGCGCGGTGCATGGGATAAAGTAAGAGAGGATGTGATTTTGAAATTTATGGTGGTGGCTGTAACGGCTTATGGTATGTCCACTTTTGAAGGGCCTATGTTATCTCTAAAGAGCATTAACGCGGTGGCGCATTTCTCAGATTGGATTATTGCGCACGTGCATATTGGAGGATTGGGTTGGAATGGCATGCTTACCTTTGGAATATTGTATTGGTTAATTCCAAGAATTTATAAAACAGAATTGTATTCTAAGAAATTAGCGAACATACATTTCTGGTTAGCTACTTTAGGTATTTTATTTTATGCCATACCTATGTATTGGGCAGGTTTTCAACAAGTAGCTATGTGGAAACAGTTTACACCTAGTGGGCAATTAAAGTATCAATTTTTAGAAACCGTTACCTATATGGCTCCTTTTTATGCAATGAGGGCGCTTGGGGGAGCACTTTATTTAACTGGAGCTATTATAGGAATGGTGAATTATTTTAAAACCATTGGACAAGGCACACTACATGCCAATGAAGATGCACAAGCACCTGCTTTGGAAAAAGAATATACCCAACATGCTGGAGAGCATTGGCACCGTTGGATAGAGAGAAGACCCACTCCTTTTTTATTATTATCCTTAATAGTTATTTTAATTGGGGGCTTAGTAGAATTAGTACCTACTTTTTTAGTAAAATCTAATATACCTACCATATCAAGTGTAAAACCATACACACCTTTAGAATTACAAGGTAGAGATATTTATACAAGAGAGGGTTGTTATACCTGTCACTCTCAAATGATTCGTCCATTTAGAAGTGAAACAGAACGTTATGGAGAGTATAGTAAAGCAGGCGAGTTTGTCTATGACCATCCATTTCAATGGGGTAGTAAAAGAACTGGACCAGATTTAGCTAGGGAAGGTTCGGGTAATTTGAAAAAATCAAATACCTGGCATTATAATCACTTTGAAGAACCTAATTCTATTTCAACAGGTTCCGTCATGCCTTCTTATTCTTTTTTAATTGATGATAATATAGATACAGCCAGCACGCCTTTAAAAATAAATGCGATGCGCACTTTAGGGGTACCCTATGCAGCAGATTATGCATCTAAGGCGAATCAAGATTTAATGATTCAGGCAAAAACTATTTCAGCTGATTTGGAAAAAGACGGCATTAAGGTTGCACCGAATAAAGAAATCATTGCCTTGATTGCTTATATACAAAGACTAGGCACAGATATCAACAAAAAATAAACAAGAAAAAGTAAACAAGTAAAATTAAGCATTATGTACAGTTTTATAAAAAAGTATACCGAAACCATGCAGGATCAAAATATTTATCCGCTTTTTTCACTTTTAGTTTTTGTTGCATTTTTTATTGCAGTGTTATGGTATGTAAAAGTGCTTGACAAAAATGAAGTGGAAGAAATTAAAAATTTACCATTAGAACAATAATATATTCATCTAAAAACATTTCTTATGTTAAAAATTAAAAATATTTTCCTTTTCTTATTGGCCTCTGTATTGTCTCTTAGTGCTTTTGCACAGCCGACTTTGCTTCCGGCCAAACCAGCAGTGACCAATTATATGCAGCTACTTATGGTTACTGTTGCTTGTTTATTGGTAGTAGTTATATGGATACTAACAAAAGTTTTATTAATGGTTTCTAAACAAGCGCTAAACTTATCAAAAGCAGGCAAAAAAGTAATGATGATTTTTGTAGTGGTAATGGGCTCTATGTTTGCTACAAAGGGTTTTGCTCAATCTACGGTAGCTGTATCCGATAGCACTACAAAGGTAGCCTCCACCGATTTTTATGGGGGAGTATCTTACAATACCTTTTGGACCATGAGCACTGTAATTGTACTAGAGTTACTAGTTATTTTTTTATTGGTTTTATTTATTAAAAATATTTTTAGATCTATTCATCCTTCAGAAAAAATAATGGTAGAAGGAAAACTGCAAAGTGATTCTTGGCTGATTAGAACTTGGCATACATTGGACAAGCAATTTTTTACAAAAGCCATTCCTTTAGAAAAGGAAGCTGACATGCTTTTAGATCATGACTACGATGGCATTAAAGAATTAGACAATGCTTTACCACCTTGGTGGAAGTATGGCTTTTATATTACCATTGTAGTAGCAGTATTTTATATTTTAAAATTTGAAGTATGGCATACAGGTATGAATCCTACGCAGGAGTATGCTGAAGAGATGACTGCTGCAAAAATTCAAACCGATGCTTATTTGGCTTCTGCTAAAGAAAATGTAGATGAAAATTCGGTTGTACAATTAGATGCAGCTGGAGCTGCCCAAGGGAAAATTTTATTTGCAAAAACTTGTACGCCTTGTCATTTGGCAGAAGGGCAAGGATTAGTAGGCCCAAATTTAACCGATGAATATTGGATACATGGCGGCGGGGTTAAAGACATATTCAAGACTATTAAATATGGTTATCCAGATAAAGGAATGCAGTCTTGGCAAACTACTTATTCTCCAGTACAGATGCAGCAGTTAGCCACTTATATTAGAACATTAAAAGGTACGAATCCGCCGAATCCAAAAGCGCCACAAGGAGATTTATATAAAGAGGTAGCTGTAATAACCGACAGTACTGCAAGAGCGGACAGCACTGCAACAACAAAAATAAATGGAACAAATAAATAAAACAGATTCGGAGAGTATATCAAATTATAAAAAGGACTTGTTGGATCAAGTATTTAGAGATTCGGTATCTACTATTAGTAAAGAGGGTAATAGAAACTATGTTAATCCGCAAAAACCACATGGCAAATTATATAATTTAAGATCATATTTTAGTTACTTTTATTTGATTTTATTTTTTACCCTTCCTTTTATAAAAGTAGAAGGGGAGCCTGTATTTTTGTTCAATGTACTAGAGAGAAAATTTATATTTTTTAGTAAAATATTTTGGCCTCAAGATTTTTTTATTTTTGCCATTGGATTATTGACATTTATTGTGTTTGTTATTCTTTTCACAGTAGGTTTTGGAAGAATATGGTGTGGTTGGGCTTGTCCGCAGACTATATTTATGGAAATGGTATTTAGAAAAATTGAATTTTTCATAGATGGAGATGCTAATCAGCAGAAACAATTAAAGGCAATGCCTTGGAATACAGAGAAGCTATTAAAAAGAGGTTCGAAGATTATTGTTTTTTTCTTTTTATCCTTTCTAATTGCCAATTTTTTTCTGGGCTATATCATTGGCATTGATGAAGTGGGGGTACTAGTGAAAGAAGGCATATTTGTTCATTTTGGAACTTTCAGTGCACTTGTTATTTTTACCTTAGTTTTTTTCTTTGTCTATTATTGGTTTAGAGAACAGGCTTGCATTATTGTTTGTCCTTATGGAAGGTTACAAGGTGTTTTATTAGATAGAAATTCAATACTAGTTGCCTATGATTATGTAAGGGGAGAGCCTAGAGGGAAATTATCTGATGCTAATTCAGATAAAGGAGATTGCGTGAACTGCCATGCCTGTGTGCGTGTTTGTCCAACGGGTATTGATATTCGTAATGGTACTCAGTTAGAATGTGTGAATTGTACTGCCTGTATTGACGCTTGTGATGAAATAATGGATCATATTAATAAGCCCAAAGGTTTGATACGCTACGCTTCAGAGAATGGTATTGCTTTAAAAGAAAAAACGACTTATTCCTGGAGGTTGAAAATGTATACGATTGTATTAAGCTTACTGCTTGGTTTTTTAGCCATTTTATTAATTACTAGAGCAGATATAGCAGCTAGAATTTTAAGAACACCTGGCCAAACCTATCAATTACTAGCAGGCAACAAGATTAGTAATTTATACAATATTAAACTAGTGAATAAAACCAGAAAAAATATTCATCTAGATTTAAAATTAGAAAATATCAAAGGGGAGATAAAACAAATAGGGCCAGTAGACGTACCCAAGGAGTCTTATTTTCAAACGAGCTTTTTTATTACTTTGAAAAATGAACAGTTGAAATCAAGAAAAACAAAAATAAAAATTGGTCTTTATGAAAACGGGCATAAAATGGATGACTTAACAGCTGTTTTTCTAGGACCTTCAATATAAAAATTCTTCTATTTAAAATAAAAAATATGAAACTCAATTGGGGACATAGTATTATTATAGTGTATGCCATTTTTGTAGGAGGAATATTATTGCTTGCTTATAATTCTTCTCAGCAAAAATTTGATTTAGTACAAAGCGATTATTATGGCGCTGAATTAAAATATCAAAAAGTAATAGATGCAACTCAAAGAGCAAACAATTTAACAGAGGCATTGCAAGTAGAGACAAAAGGCTCTTTATTACATATAACGCTTCCTAAAAATTTGCAAACGAATGCCTCTAAAGTGGCTATTGAAATGTATTGTATAGCAGACGAGAAGGGAGATATGAAAAAAGAAAAATTAGTTCAAAATGGCGTATTTGATATTGAATTATTGAGCAGCATGAAAGGGAATTATACCTTGAAATTGTCGGTGGACAATAATGGGGTAAACTATTATTTTGAAAAGAAGTTGATCTTATAAAGTTGTTGTAGAGATATTGTAAAGTTGGGGTAGAGATGTTACAAAGTTTTCAGGGTAATTATTAAAACGAGACTTATGTGGTTGAATCATGTTTTTGAGATTGGGTTTTTGATGGGACTTATTGGAAGTCTCCATTGCATTGGTATGTGCGGGCCCTTGTTCATGGCTCTTCCTATCTCTGGTCAATCAAATTTTCAAAAATGGGTATCTATTTTATTATATCATTTTGGAAAAATAAGTAGTTATACGGTATTGGGCATTTTGCTCGGGTTATTTGGTAGTTCATTACCCTTATTCGGAGTACAAGAGAATTTGTCCATTGTGATGGGTTCTATTATTTTATTGTATGCGCTCTATGTGTTTGTGATAAAATCCAAATGGTCATTGCCTTTTTTTCAATCCAATATCGTATATACCCTTATTGTAAAAAAGATGGGGGCTTTGTTTAAAAGTAAAAATAGCAGCTCATTTTATTTGATAGGATTTTTAAATGGTTTGCTTCCTTGTGGTATGGTATATCTGGCATTGACTTCTGCTATTGCTACACAGAGTGTTCTACAAGGGGGTATGATCATGGCATTTTTTGGAATAGGCACAATGCCTGCATTAATCATGGTAGTCATAGGAGGACAGTATATGGGTAGAACAATAAGAAGCAGGTTGCAGGCCTTAGTACCGGTATTTATTTTTAGTATGGGCATTTTATTAATACTTAGGGGCTTGAATCTAGGTATTCCTTATCTAAGTCCACAAACAGGCATTGGAACGGCAGTTGTTCCATGTCATAATTAAGGCGTAATGAATAAAGAATTTATAACACAGGAAGTGGAGTCTTTAATTAGATCATTGGATTTTATCCAAGAGGAGCAGGCATTTGTAAAAAGAAAGCTAAGCAGTTTATTAGAAAACTTTGTAATGAATGATTTTATTATTTGGGCGGAAGAATTGCAACTTCAAATACTTAATAGAGAGGCTGCGGTGAGGCTTTTGAAGTTAGATGTTTTACAATTGAAAAAAGGAGTGAAGGCTTCCAAATCGGCCAATAATATAGTGGAAGCTAAGTTAGTCACTGAGTATAAAAAATATAAACTTCAAGTAGTTTATTTGGAAAACGAGTTCATTACTTGGAAAAGCGATGTCAATGAAAAATTTGAAGCGAGCCTTAGTTAAAGAGGTTGGCTAATTTCTTTTCTTCTAAAATACTAATCTTACCTTCTTTAATTTCAATTAATTTTTCTGCTTTAAAGTCGCTTAAAGTTCTAATTAAACTTTCTGTAGCAGTCCCTGCTATATTAGCTAAATCTTCTCTGGAAATGGAAATAGAGAAATGGCCAGTATCGCCTTCTATTGCATATTTCTTTTTTAAAGTTAATAGGGCATCTGCAACTCTTTTGCGTAAGCTATGGTAGGCAAGCGCCACCAATTGTTGTTCTTTTTCAGAAATGTTATTAGCTAGTAGCTTAATTACTTTTAAAGCTATCTCCTGATTATGTGTAAGTAAATGTTCGAATTCTTTTCTTGGAATGACTCTAATAGAAGACTCTTCTAATGTTTCTGCAAATTCATCGTACACTACATTCTCAATTAAGGGTATATGTCCAAAAAAGTCTCCAGCCGATAATAAACCAATAATTAATTCCTTCCCACCATCGCTTGTTTTATATACTTTAACCTTGCCCGATTCTATATAATATAATTTATTAGGGTGTTGCCCTTCAGAATAGATAACTTGTTTTTTCTTGTACTCAATTATATCATGATTTTCTAGGGCCTTATGCATTTCATCTTTATTGCCTAGTTCAGAAATAATTTGATACCAGGCTTCAATGCCTCTTCCACCTACATTTTGGTGAATTTTTATTTTTTCAATTCTGGCTCTAATGGCATTAATTAATTCAGCATCGGAAAAAGGTTTAGTGATATAATCATCGGCGCCCATTTCCATTCCTTTTCTTAAATCATTTCTTTCGCTTTTAGCACTTAAGAAAATAAAGGGGATATGTTGTAAGGCTTCATTTTTACTTATAATTTGGTAAACGCCATAGCCATCTAAAACGGGCATCATAATATCGCATACAATTAAATCGGGAGGGTTGGCCATGGCTTTTTCAACTCCTAGCTTGCCATTCTCAGCACTAATCACTTCATAGCCTGCTAATGTTAAAATTTCAGCAGTGTTGTCTCTTAGTGCTTCGTTGTCTTCAATAAGTAGTATTTTTTCCATAACTGTAGTTTTATTCAAAGTCTTTTTTTATGAAGCTTGGTAAATTAATAATGAAGCTGCTACCATTTTCAAATTCGCTATGGCAATGAATTGTGCCATTTAATAGTTCAACATATCTGCCTACAATATGAAGGCCTAAGCCTGTGCCTTGTATATTGGTGACATTGGTAGCCCTGAAGAAGCGTTCAAATAAATGTACTTGATCACTTGCAGGAATGCCAATGCCTTTATCGCTAATACTAATTTTAGTATGGCTGTCTGTAACTTCTGTATCAATAATAATATTTGCATTTTCAGGAGAAAACTTAATGGCATTAGAAATCAAGTTAATCATGATATGCTTTAATAAATTGTTATCGGTATAGGTTTGTGTATTCCCCTTGTGATTGAATATAAAGTTTTGCCCCGGTTTTAATAAAACAGACATTTCATTACTCATCCCTTGCATAAATTCTACTAAGTCAAAAACTTCTGGGTTCATATCCACCTTGCCTTCTTCAATTCTACCTAATGACAAAAATTCATTCAAGATATCGGTTAATGTTTTAACCGATGATTTAATACGGTCTATATGTTTATCTCTTTTTGATTGATCTTCAGTAGTAGTGTACTTTGAAAGTAAGGATACAGAGGATAAGACAGTGCTTAAGGGTGTTCTAAATTCATGAGAGGCCATGGAAACAAATCTTGACTTTAAATCGTTCACCTCTTTTTCTTTTTCCATCTCTAGCTGCTGTGCGATAATTTTTTCTTCATTTATTTTTCGCTTGGTGATATCTGCAATAAAGGCAATCGCATACTGTTCGTCTCCAGTTTTAAAATGCCCAAGACTAATTTCAACGGGAAATTCGGTGCCATCTTTTTTCATAGCAGACAAAGTCATGCCCACACCCATCGTCCTTGCATTAGGCTTATCTATATAACCATCTCTATGTCCAACGTGTTTAGCATGGTGTCTTTGTGGAATAAGTTGTTCTAGCATTTGACCCACCATCGTTTCTTCTGTAAAAGCGAATAAGCTATTCGCAAATGGGTTAGCCATATTAATAACCCCCTTACTGTTTACTACTATAATGGCCATGGAGGCAGAATTAAATAATGCTTCAAAGCGATTGTCAATCTTTGAACTAATAGGGGCTTTGTTTTCCATGCAGCAACCTGAGAATTATATATTACAAAGTTAACCCATTTATAGCCTATTTGTTTAAATATATTAGATAGACTATAGTATAATAATTAAACATAAACCTGTTTTTTATTTTGTTTATTGCTTTCATTATTGCTTGGATTTAGGAAAAGCCGGTATTATTCACATTAAAAAAATATATATGTTTAAATAACTACCATAAAATAGAAAATATTTTATAATTTAGCATAATAAATAAATATAGAAATAAATATAATATGATAAAATTGAGGTTAAAATATCATAAAATCTTGAAAATCAATATCAAAATGCAAATCACCTTTTTTGCTCATAAATATAATTCGTGTTAAAATAACAAAAAATTAAAAAAATAAGATCGAAATTGACATATATAAAATATTTTAATATTAATTATAATACCCTTTAAACTACCCTCAAACATGAAATCTAAGACCATCCTAACTGTTTTTCTATTTATGAGCCTTTTGTCTAATGCACAATCTGATACCAGTGCCAAAGCGCCTGAGGCAAGCACAACGTATACTATTTATTTTGATGGCTATTATAAGAGTGATTTTTCAAAACAGTCTACCAACAATAAAACCAGTTTTACCAATTCAAATAAGTCATTACAATTAGGTATGGCTTCCATTAAATTGGATCATACCAATGGAAATTTCGCAGCTACCCTTGATTTAGGTTTAGGAAAGAGAGCCCAAGAGTTTTCTTACAATGATAATGGAGTAGCGCAAGCTATTAAACAAGCTTATATAAGTTATGCACCTATGAGTGGACTTAAAATTACAGCAGGTAAATGGGCTACTCATATTGGCTATGAATTATTAGATGCTTATTCTAATAGAAACTATAGTATGAGTTATGCATTTTCATATGGTCCCTTTTTTCATACTGGTTTTAGAGCCGATATAGCTTTAGGGGGAAAATCGGCATTTATGATTGGATTTGCGCAACCCACCGACTTTGTAAGTACTTCTTCACCTGATAAAATGCTTATTGCTCAGTTCAGCACCAGTTCAAAGGACGACAAATTAAAAGCTTTTTTAAATTATCAAGGAGGTAAAGACAAATCACAATTTGATCTAGTATTAAATGGGGTGGTAAGTAGTCAGGTAGGTATTAACTATGATGGTACTATTGCTAATATTTCTGGAAAGAATTGGACAAGCAATGCTGTGTATGTAAATTATGACCCATCTGCAAAATTCGGATTCACTTTAAGATCGGAGTATTTTAATGATACAAAAAATGCAGTAGGTGTGGGTAGTTCCATTTTTCAAAATACCTTATCTGCGAATATTCATTTTGCCAAGCTAACCCTTATTCCAGAAATAAGATTTGACAATGCAAAAGATAAAATTTTCTTCAATAGCAATAGTAACTTAAATCAATACGCGGGTAATTTTTTAATTGCTGCTGTATATAAATTTTAATTGTATAGCATTGAATAAGTAATATAAAATTTTTAATAGTCCAGTTTTGTTGTTTTTTAGCAAGCAATCGTTAATCGGGCCCCATTTCTATGGGGCCCTCTTTTTATAATTTAACAAGCTTAATTAAAAAACCTCCACCAGGTGCAAGTGAAATACTAAGATTTGATGTATTATTTATCACTTGATGGGTTATGCTATAGTCTGCAGCAAATTTATCGGCATTTATTCCGTCTTTACAAATAGTGGCTTTATAATTTCCTTTTTCTAAGAAAGAAAAATCAATGCTTTGCTCTTTGGCTGTCCAATTATTCATACCTGCTATATACCAATCCTTGTTTTTATTTCTAGCAGTCACAATATATTCACCCACTTTGGCATCTAGTATTTTGGTATCGTCCCAGCCTGTTGGAATATGACCTAATAAATTCATAAAATCTGGTTCTAAATAGGCTTGAGAAGGGTTGCCTGAAAAAATTTGCATGGGGCTATCAAATACTACAAACATGGCTAGTTGATGAGACCTTGTGCCGTAACTCATAGGGGCACCTTCTATATTTCTAAAACTATTTTTTGTCGCATTGTTTAAAAAGCCTGGTTCATAATCAAAAGAACCCGCTAACATTCTTGTAAAAGGCAAAATTAAATCATGACTAGGGGTGACTTTATCACTCCAAATATTATATTCAGAACCTAATACGCCTTCTCTTGTAATAGCATTAGGATAAGTTCGATTAAATCCTTTGGGTGCATAAGCACCATGGTACATAATCATAATTTTATGTGCAGCGCAGGCCTTGGCAATACGTTCATAAAACTGAACTGTTTTTTGATCGTCTCTATCAATAAAGTCGGTCATAATAAAATCTACACCCCATTTATTAAATTGTGTAAGTGCAGGTTCTAATTGTTTATCTAAAGTGGCCGCAATAGTCCACATGCTTAATTTAATATTTTTCAATTTGGCATAGGCTACCAAACTATCCATATTAATTTCAGGAATGACTTTACATAAATTTTTATAATCGCTCCAGCCTGCATCCATCATAATTCTATCAAAACCAAAACGCGCGGCAAAGTCTATATAATATTTATAGCTAGCGGTATTCAACCCAGCTTTAAAAGGAATATTGAATAAATTAATATTAATAATCCATTCATCAGTGGCCTTGCCTGGGTGCACCCAACTTGCATCTTGAATAGTAGAAGGGCTTGCTAATTGATATACCATATCATTATTAGGTAGGTCTTTATCCTCAGGTGCAACCATTATAATTCTCCAAGGAAGGGTTCTCGTTCCTTTAGTATGGGCAATGTAGTTGGCTCTTTTAGTAACCACTACCTCTGGATATAATTCATTGGTTGTTTTTTCTTCTGCAGGATAGGGAGCGAATTGGGCTTGTATTGAATTTGTATTCGTTCCTTTTAAAAACATGCCAGGGTAGTCTAATAAATCCGATTCTGTAATAGCAATCTTCGGAGCTTGTTCAGGAACAACTAAAATGGGATTATAGGCAATACTGCTAGTAGAAAAACTATATAAGGGGGTTAGCGGATAAGTTTCTTCAAAACTTGTATGATAGATATCCTCATTTTCTCTTGGGTGCACAATGGGTAAATAAGCACTTGTCTTATTATTAAAATTGAATTCAGCTATTTCATTATGAATGTAGATACTGTCTTTGAATAAAGTTTGTATTTGATAAGCGAGTCCATTATTAAAAACTCTAAATAAAACTTTATAGGGTTGTTTGAGTTGAATGCTTAGTTCGGTATACTTATCTATTATTTTTTTTCTTCTTTCAGCAACGGGTACTTGAATAATAGTATTTACCTCTTTACTACTTGTACTTATTATTTTGTTATCATGTGAAAGGCTGGCTTGGTCTTTTACTACTAAATCAATTCTATTATTAGTAAGTATTTGTTTATTTAGGTATTGAACACTGTATTGTAATTGGGTATCCATCCAAATGGCTAGTGTAAGTTTCCCATTGGGCGATTGTATATGTAATGTATCTACATTAGCTCTAAGGGTTTGAAAAGATAAGCAGCCTAAAACAAAAATGGTGGCCTTGATATATAGTGGGAATACTTTCATATTCTAAAGTTAGGGATAGGGCGTCAATTAATTTAAATGATTTTTCCCAATTTATTTGACGGGTGGGACTATTTTTAATCTTAAAACCATTAAATTCAATAACTGAATGAAGGCTGGAATTAACACATAAAAATAATAGTATGAAAATGAAATCTTTAGTTTTTTTAACCCTACTAAGTTTGTTTTGTATAACAAATAATCTGGAGGCGCAAACGGGTAAAACAGGTGCGGTGAGAGTAGTGGTAGCGGGTATTTCACATGGCCATGTAGCTTGGATTTTAAATAAGTCCAAATCTGATGTGGTTGAAATTGTAGGTATTTATGAACCTAATAAAGCCACGGCTGAAAAAAATGCGATTAAATTTAATTTAAGTAAAGATTTATTCTACAGTAATTTAGAAACAGCGCTTGATAAATCAAAACCAGAAGCAGTTTTAGCATTTGGTTCTATTCATGAGCATTTAAAAGTAGCTCAAGCAGCTGCTCCAAGAGGTATACATATTATGGTGGAGAAGCCACTTGCTTCTAATTTAAAAGAAGCCTTAGCTATGCAAGCTGTTGCAAAGAAAAATAATGTATTACTACTTACAAATTATGAAACATCATGGTATCCTTCTACCTATGAAACATTCAGACTTATTAAAGAACAAAACTATGTTGGACAAATAAGAAAAGTAGTTTTCCATCATGGTCATCAAGGGCCTAAAGAAATTGGGGTGAGTCCAGAGTTTTTTAACTGGTTAACCGATCCTATTGAAAATGGGGGAGGTTCTATTGTAGACTTTGGTTGTTATGGTGCCAATTTAATGACTTATTTAATGCACGGAGAAACACCTATTTCAGTAACAGCTGTCACTAATCAATTCAAGCCATCTATTTATCCTAAGGTAGATGACAACGCTACTATCATAGTGAACTATGCTAAAACACAGGCCGTATTACAACCTTCATGGGCTTGGACTTTCGCAAGAAAGGATATGGAAGTATATGGCGACTCTGCCTATATTATTGCAGTGAATGCGCAAAAAATGAGATTGAGAAATAAAGAAGCGGCACCTGAAACTGAAAAAATAGTAACTGAAAAAGATATACATGTATTCACCGACCCCTTCTCTTATTTACATGCAGTATTAAGAGGCACGGAGAAAATAGAACCTTATGGTTTGTATTCTACTGAAAACAATGTGATGGTGAATAGAATTTTAGAAGCGGCTATTCAATCGGCTAAAACAGGTAAGACTGTTTATATGAAGTAAAGGAGATAAGTTTTAAAATTTTCAAAATAATAGTAATTTAAATATTTATTATCATGCTTAATAGAATTGACTATCGAATCAAAGTTTTGTTTTTCATATTCTCTTTTTCAGCCACCACCTTGTTGGCACAAAACTCAAAACTCATCAACCCTGCTTTACTAAAAAGCAATTGGTCGGCGAATTGGATAGCTGCACCCAATAGCCCTTCTAAAGAATATGGGGTATATCATTTTAGAAAAAATATTACCATCAATGATTTACCTAGTTCATTTGTTGTAAATGTGTCTGCCGATAATCGTTACAGGTTATTTGTCAATGGTAAGGCGGTATGTAATGGTCCTGCTAGAGGGGACTTATATAATTGGTATTATGAAACCATTGATATTGCTCCTTATTTAGTGAAGGGTAATAATACCATTGCAGCATTAGTATGGAATATGGGGGTGTTGGCACCGGTGGCACAAATATCGAATCAAACTGCTTTTTTATTACAAGGTAATGGAGATGCAGAAAAAATTATTAATAGTAATAAGAGCTGGAAAGTATTTAAAGATGAAGCTTATTTGCCTTGTTCAACCAATAATGGGGAGAAACTAAGAACCTATATGGTAGTGGGTCCTGGAGATAGTGTGGTGGCGAGTAAATATCCTTGGGGTTGGGAGCAAACCAATTACAACGATGCAGGTTGGTCTAATGCTAAAGTAATTGCAAGTCCTGCATCGGCTGGATATGGTACAGATAATATGTGGACATTAAAACCAAGTATTATTCCTCAAATGTTTGAAAGAAAACAATCTATTAATGTACTTCGAAAAATAAATGGTGAATTAGTGAATACTAGTTTTGCAGCAGGTAATGCAGCCATAAAAAAAGCGGGTACGCATGCTACTATTAGTTTATTATTTGATCAAAATTTTAATACGGTGGCTTATCCTACTTTGGTGGTAAGTGGAGGTAAGGATGCAGAAATAAAAATAACTTATGCAGAAGCCTTGTTTGATAAAAATGGAAACAAAGGCAATAGGTCGGTGATTGAAGGGAAAAATATTATTGGTAATTATGATGTATTTGTAGCAGATGGTTCTAGCAACAGGACTTTTAGACCTTTATGGTTTAGAACTTATAGATATATTCAAATAGATATTACTGTAAAAGAAGATCCCATAGAGATTAATGATTTTTATGGAATGGCCACAGGCTATCCATTTGAAGTGAAAGCCAATTTCACCAGCAATGACGCTTCTATGAAAGAAATTTGGGATATAGGTTGGCGTACGGCGCAGTCTTGTGCTGGAGAAACTTATTTCGATTGTCCTTATTATGAGCAGTTACAATATGAAGGCGATACCAGAATTCAATCCTTAATTTCTTTATATGTTACAGGCGATGATAGATTAATGCGTAAAGCTATTGTAGATTTTTATCATTCAAGAGTGCCTGAAGGTTTGACACAAGGAAGGTACCCAAGTAGTCGATTACAAGTTATTCCTACTTTCTCTTTGTTTTGGGTATCGATGGTCTATGATTATTGGATGCATAGAAAAGACGATGCCTTTGTGGAAGAGTTCATAGTCCCTATCACAGGTGTATTAGATTGGTACGAGAAAAAAATAGATAAAGAAAAAAAGATGTTGGGCCCTATGAAGTGGTGGAGTTTTGTGGATTGGAATTTATCTTTTGAAAATGGAGTAGCAGATGGTGCCACCGATGGCAATTCTTCTGTGATTACTTTGCAATATGTGGCTACTTTAGAACAAGCCGCTAAACTATTTAAACAATTTGGAAAACTAGAACAAGCTAAACATTATCAAGCTTTAGCCAGTCAATTAAAAGCAGCTACTTATGCGCAATGTTTTGATGCGCGAAAAAATTTAATGGCCAATACACCTGAGAAAAAAGCGTATAGCCAACATGCAAGTATTATGGGTGTCTTAACTGGTGCCGTGCCTACAAGCCAAGAAAAAATAGTGATGCAAAATGTTTTAAAAGATACCAGCTTAAGCCAGGCTACTTTTTATTACCGCTTTTATTTAAACCAAGCTTTGAAAAAAGCAGGTATGGCCAATAGTTATTATGCAGAATTAAAACCTTGGAGAGATATGATTGCTAATGGGCTTACCACTTTTGCAGAAAATCCAGATCCTACCAGATCGGATTGTCATGCTTGGAGTGCTAGTCCTAATTATGATTATTTCGCCACCATTTGCGGTATAGTGCCTACTCAACCTGGTTTTGCTGCAGTTAAAATTGAACCAGCCTTAGGGGAATTAACACATGTAAAAGCAAGTATGCCGCATCCAAGTGGAACTATTGCAGTTGAATTCACAAAGACAAACAATAATGGTGTAGAAGCTAGTATTGAACTTCCCACTAAAGTGGCAGGCGTGTTTATTTGGAAGGGTAAAACATTTATTTTACATGGAGGTGCGCAGAAAATAAAAGTAGGGTAGTTGTTGAAGGTATAGTAATTAAAAAAAAGGTCTCGAATTATCGAGACCTTTTTTTTGTTAATCTTTCCAGCGCCATTCGCCAGCAATTTGTAATGGCTCTTTTAAATTATTTTTAATTAAGAATGCTTTTGTTTCAGCATCGGTAAAATGTTTCGATTTAATTTCATCGGCATCTGCCACGCCATATAATAACATCGATCCAAAACGAACGGTGTTCTTCATGCCGCTTTCTTCTACTAAGCTAAATACATCACAATCGGCATGATAACATGGCCCTGCATTTTTAGGAAGACCACCACCAGCGCCACCGCCTGTTGGAACGCCTTGTAACATGAAGGGTTGATGATCACTATGTAGTCCAGCACCTGCTCTAAATAAATTAGTGAAGGAAGTATCAATGGAATGTGCAATAGCCCCAATGCCTGAAAATAAATCTTTACTATCTTCTGCACTGGTAGAATAGCCTTTGATATCATTACTCATATCATAATTCATCATGTATCTAATTTGATCAATGGTTTTATTTTTAATGGCATCTTCCACATAGGCTCTTGATCCCAATAAGCCTTCTTCTTCACCCATAAACATAACAAAGTCAATAGTGCGTGCAGGCGCAAGGTTTAACTTTTTAAAAGTTCTAGCCATATCTAAAACAGAGAAAGAACCAATACCATTGTCAATAGCGCCTGTTGCTAAATCCCAACTATCTAAGTGTCCACCAATCACAATTTTTTCATTCGGTAAAGTTTTTCCTTTTAAAGTTGCTACCACATTACGCGCTTTAATCATTCCAGAAAAATTAGTCATTTTAATATGACTATATAATTTACCCTTTGCTAATTGCTCTTTTAATAAAAGCCCATCTTCTTTACCCACACAAACAGCAGGAATAGGAATTAATTTTCCAGTAACGGAAGCAGTACCTGTAAGTAGTACTCCATTGGGAGGTGTATTAATAACTATAATTCCTTTCGCACCATATTTAGTAGCAATGGCTGTTTTTTCCGAACGGTGTAAACCTGGAGTACCTGGCTTAGAACCTGGCAAAACACCTAAATACACTAAAGCAATTTTACCTTTTACTTTCTCAGGGTTGGCTGCATAATCTTCTTCCACACCATTGCCCATGTCAACTACTTCAAGGCTAAGGTCTACTTTTACAGGAGAGTGCGCTAAAGAAACCGATTTAATGGGTTTCAAATTAGTAGCATCAGCACCAATGGTCACTTCCAAAGTTCCACGGCTCCAACTTTCTACTTCAAAAGGTTGAAAACGAAGGTTGGTAAAGCCATAAGATTTCAATAAGTCATAAGCATATTGCTCGGCTTTTTTTCCATTGACAGAACCAGTTAAACGGTGGCCAATAGTTTCAGAGGCAATTTTTAAAGAAGTGTAAGCGTTTGAATTTTCTTGAACTTCTTTATTAATGTTGGCAAATATACCATTCCAAGCGGGCTTGGTCTGAGCCATGAGGGATAGGCTAGAAGCTGAGACAAGAAAGGCAAAAAGTAGGCTAATTTTTTTCATATTTTTTATAGGATGAATGGTTTGAAATTTGATCAGAATGCTAATTTATTCAAATTAGACCATATTCTAGCAATCTTTTTAACAGAGGCAAAATTAAATATTGTAATTTTAGGTAGACAAAATTGTCAATCCTTAGACGCTATTTCAGCGCCTAATTAAATTTAATTGTATGTTATTTATATTAATTGGAATTGCGCTATTTTTTGCAGCGGGAGCTGTTGAAAATTTGAATTTACCTGCGAATATTCATAAGGGCACTATTCGAAGTATTGGAATAGTAGTTATTATAATTGGTGTTTTAACTTCTTGTATTAAACAAATAGACGCTGGACAAATTGGAGTGCAATCCATGTTCGGAAAAGTGCAAGATGAGGTTATCACGAGTGGTTTAAATTTTGTAAACCCTTTAATGGCTATTAATACTATTGATGTAAGAACGCAAAATTATACCATGAGTGGCGTGCATACAGAAGGTGAAATGGCAGGAGATGATGCTATTCGTGTTTTAACAGCCGATGGTTTAGAGGTAGTAATTGATTTAACGGTGCTATATCGTGTGCAATCTAATCAAGCGCCAAAAATTGTAAGAGAGATAGGCTATGATTTTAAAAATGTAATTGTACGCCCTATTACAAGAACCAAAATTAGAGACAATGCTGTTTATTATACAGCCGTTGATTTATATTCTGTAAAAAGAGATGAATTTCAAAGTAGAATTTTTAAAACCATTGAAGAGAACTTAAAAATTCGCGGCTTGGTACTAGAGCAATTATTAGTGCGTAATATAGTGTTGCCTACTACAGTGAAGGCTTCTATTGAAGATAAAATTAAGGCCGAGCAAGATGCACAAAAAATGCAATTCGTTTTACAAAAAGAGAAACAAGAGGCAGAGCGTAAAAGAGTGGAGGCGCAAGGTATTGCCGATTACCAAAAAATTATTAGCTCAGGCTTAGGCGATAAGCAATTGCAATACGAGCAAATACAAGTAATGAAAGGGCTTATCACTTCTCCGAATGCTAAAGTAATTATAATGGGTGGTGGAAAAACCCCTGTTATTTTAGATTCAAAGAGTAATTAATACCTATTTTAGTAGCCTCATTTAATTTGGTCTAAGATAGATATGGTTAAAAAAATACTTTTTTCTTTGCTCATTATTTCGCTACTTCCTAGTTGTAGCTATACTACCCGCAAGGGTTTAGCTTCTTACTATGCAGATAGTTATGAAGGAAAAACAACTGCGAATGGAGAAGTATATAGGCAAAGTAAAATAACCGCTGCGCATAAGACCCTTCCATTTGGAACCAAGGTGGAGGTAACGAATCTTTCCAATAATAAATCGGTGGTGGTGCGTATTAATGATAGAGGTCCTT
>CANCRC010000017.1 GCA_947380435.1 Chitinophagaceae bacterium | reverse complement strand
TGTGAAGTAGTGCTTAGCATTTGAGTACCAATTTCACTTACACTGGTATTAAAAGGTTGTGCCGATATAGTATTGAATCCGTAATGATTGATTAAATTAAAAGTAAAAGCAGTGCCTAGCAAAGCAGCCAATGCTGAAAAAATAATTTTACTTGTTGCAGGCTTGGCCATTTCCTTGCCCGATTGTTGGGTTAAGAAAATTGAGAAGATAATTAAAACTACAATTCCTCCTACATACACCACAATTTGAATGGCTGCGATAAATTCTACCTGCATCCAAAAATAAAGTGCTGCAATACCGACTAAAGAAAATAACAACCAAATGGCTGATCGAAATATTTTAAGTGTAGTCACCGCTAATAATGCTGCACCTAATATAAGTGTAGCAATGGCGTAAAATATGATGGCTGATGTATTCATTATTCTATTCCCTCCCTTATTTTAGATCCTGGTTGATTTAATACTTTGGTTAATTTGGTTCTATCAAAAACGCTGTGTTCAAAATTAGGCGCCATTTTAATCGCGTCACTTGGGCAGGCTACCACGCATAAATTACACATGGTGCATAGCTCTAATCTATACACTAAAGCGTCTATGGCTTTTTTCTTTTTGCCTTCTGGGGATACTTCAAACTTGGTCACTACTTTAATAGTGCCATTCGGACATGCTAGTTCACAAGCTGTGCAACCAGTACAAGCATGTTCGTTTTGAGCGTCATGCGGCATGACTACCTCACCTTTAAACCTTTCTGACATTAATAAAGTGGCACGGTTGTCGGGGTACTGCTCTGTAATAATTTCTTTAGGGTGCACAAAGTAATAACCTGTTTTGCGCATTCCTTTTAACAAAGAACTTACGCCGTTCACTACATCTGCTATATATTCTTTCAAAAACATTTTCTAAATTATTTAATATTAAAAATGCCAACCTAGTATCGCAATAATGGCTACTAATAAAAGGTTAAACAAACTTATCGGTAATAAATATTTCCATTCTAAATTCAATAATTGATCTACGCGCAGTCTTGGGAAGGTCCATCTAAACCACATAATTAAAAAGATCAAGAAAAATGTTTTTCCCATAAACCAAACCGAAGAGGGGATATAATCCATGATATGATTGAATGCTGCCCAGTTACCAATATGTAGTGGCATCCATCCGCCAAAAAACAAAGTAGCCCCAATAGCACAAACAATAAATATGTTAATGTATTCTGCTAAGAAGAATAAGGCAAATCGCATACCTGAATATTCGGTATGAAAACCTGCAGTTAATTCTGACTCTGCTTCTGCTAAGTCAAAAGGCGCACGATTGGTTTCTGCTGTAACGGCAATAATGTATAAAACAAAAGCAATGATAGCAGGAATATGTCCTTTAAATATCCACCAGCCGTTTTCTTGTGCTTTCACAATTTCAGAAATTTGTAAACTACCCGTAAGTACTACAATAGTTAATACTGCAAAGCCTGCAGACAATTCATAACTTACTATTTGAGCACCACTGCGCATAGCACCTAATAAAGAATATTTATTATTACTTGCCCAGCCTGCCATTAAAATACCAATTACGGATAAAGAAGAAACAGAAGAGATATATAAGACCCCAATATTTATATCCCAGATTTGAAAGTTTTTAGCAAATGCAATGGGTGCTAATAATAACATACCCACCATCATCACCACAAAAGGCGCTAGGTTGAATAAAAATTTATCAGCCATATCGGGTACCAAGCCCTCTTTCATAATTAATTTCAAAGTATCGGCCACGGTTTGAAACATACCACCTGGTCCTACACGGTTTGGTCCCAAACGAATTTGAATATGCGCAGCTACCTTTCTTTCCATAAGTACCAATACCAAACCTAATATGGCAAACAAGCTTATAGCTAACAAAATAACAATGACACATTCCATTGCCAGTGCCATGGTGGGATTAAACTTCATAAATAACCAATCTTGAACACTGGTTGTAATTCCTTCTAAACTAAACATGCGTTTCTGTTTTATATAACTTACAATTCAAACTATATTTTATTCGAATATTATTCTATATCTATCAATCCTATCTATCAATATCAGGTATCACTAAGTCAAGTGTACCCATACTTGCCATTAAATCCCCAATCTTACTTCCTGCTGCAATATGATTCAGTGCAGATAAGTTGGAGAAGCCTGGAGACCTGAATTTAATTCTGTGCGGCGTAGTACCACCTTCGCTTACTACAAATACGCCAAATTCACCTCTTGCCGTTTCTACTCTTGTATAAAATTCACCCTTAGGTAGTTTTAATACATTTTTTGTTTTACCTACAAAGTCACCTTCTGGAATATTGTCAATGAGTTGTTCAATAATGCGAATAGACTGATTCATTTCTTTCACACGCACTATATAACGCGCAAATGAATCGCCTGCTGTTTCTAATACCTCATCAAATTCTACTTTATCATAAACTTCGTAAGGATAAAGTTTTCTGATATCACAACTTACACCACTGGCTCTTGCTACTGGGCCTGTGCAACCATAAGAAATAGCATCTTCCGCAGTTAATATTCCTACGCCCTTGGTTCTGCTTTGGAAAATAACATTGTTGGTGACTAAATCTTCGTACTCGGTTACTTTAGATTTGAATTGTGTGATAAAGGCTTTTACTTTCTTTTGAAAATCGGGATGAATATCATACATCAATCCACCGGGTACAATATAGTTCATGGTTAATCTTGCACCGCAAGTATCTTCCATAATATCGGTGATCATTTCTCTTTCTCTGAAAGCATAAAAGAAAGGCGTGAAAGCGCCTAAGTCCATGGCCATCGCACCTAACCAAAGTTCATGTGAAGCAATACGTGTTAATTCACTTAAAATTACACGCACATATTTTGCACGGTCTGGTACTTCAATAGCCATGCCTTTTTCAACGAGTAATGCGCAGCCTAAATTATTAATGTGAGAGGATAAGTAATCCATTCTGCTTGTCACATAAATAAATTGACGATAAGTTAAGCTCTCGCACATTTTTTCAATAGAGCGGTGGATATACCCTAAATGGGGTTCAATTTTTTTAATAGTTTCTCCATTTAAAGTAACCACTAAATGAAGTACACCATGGGTGGCAGGGTGTTGAGGTCCCATATTAATGACTAGTTCGCCATCGGCACCTAATTCACTGGTATCTTTTAGTATTTCAGTTTGATTGTACATCTGCCTATTATAATTTTATCATGTTGATAGGATCTTCAAAATCTTTTCTTAATGGAAAGCCTTTGAAATCATCCTCCAAAATTAATTTTCTTAAGTCGGGGTGGTTGGTGAAGTTGACGCCAAACATTTCAAACACTTCACGCTCTAAAAATTCTGCGGTTCTCCAAATGTCACAAACTGTTTCAATAACAGGAGCGTCTCTATTTAAGTTTGCTTTGATCACAATGCTTTGACGATGCGTAGTAGCCGATAAATGATACACCATGGTCAAATGTGTTTTAAAATCAACACAGGTTAGACAAAACAAATAGTTCATTTGCATCTTGCCTGTTCTTAAAGCAGACATCAATGGCTTTAAGGCGGTAGGTTCTACTAATATATTCAACCATTCGCCTGTTTCATCGAAAGTGGCTGCAGGTGCAAGGGTGCTGATGTATTCTTTAATTTCTTCGTTGGTCATTTTTATAAATTATCTTCTATTATTGATAAAGCTTCTAGTTATTATAATGCTTCGGCTATATATTTAAGGTTTTAATTTTTTTTGCTTAAACTTTAAATTCTCCTCTAATTTGTTCGCGTGTCATTCCTAATTTAATTTTCTCTTGTAAAGAAATTAAAGAGTGTAATAATGCTTCAGGGCGGGGAGGGCAACCAGGAATGTAGACATCTACTGGAATAATATGATCGGCGCCTTTCACCACAGAATAAGTATTGTAAAAAAACGGGCCACCACTAATAGCACATGCGCCCATGGCAATTACATATTTAGGATCGGCCATTTGATCGTATAATCTTTTTAAGACGGGCGCCATTTTATTTACAATGGTACCTGCTATAATAATAACATCGGCTTGACGCGGTGAGGCTCTTGCTACTTCAAAACCAAAACGAGAAAAATCATATTTGGCAGAAGCAGTTGACATCATTTCAATACCACAACAACTTGTGGCAAAAGACAAAGGCCATAAAGAATTGGAGCGCGCCCAATTAATGACACTATCAAAAGTACTTACCACAATGCCACCACCTGGTGTTTCGTGCACGATACCTGGAAAAGGTTCGTTGCCTGCTATTTTTTCTTTTAACTCCATTTTAATGCACCTTTTTTATGAGCGTATAAAAAGCCCATGAATAATATAAATATGAAAACGATAATTTCAATTAAGGCAACCATGCCTACTTTTTTAACTACCACGGCCCATGGGTATAAGAATACTAATTCTACATCAAAAATTAAAAATAGTAAGGCGAATAAGTAATAACCCACATTGAACTGATGCCAAGGGGAACTGTCGGTGGGAATACCGCACTCATAGGCCTGACCTTTTTGAGGATTTTTACTTCCTTTTACTAGAATTTTTCCAACTAAAATACCGCCAGCAGAAAAAGCAATAGCGGCAATTAATAAAGCAATTAATGAAATAGCACCCATAGTAATTTTGGTATAAAAATGATGCTGTAAAGTAGCAATAAAACGGCTAATAAAACCCTAGGTAATCCACATATAATCCACGCTTTACGGGATTTTGTTAAAGTAGAACCCTAGGTCTGATAAATATCATCCCTTAAGTGTAAAAACAAAGGTTTTTTCTTAGAATTTGAATGATAAACTGCTGCCCCAAATAGCAGGGTCTCCCAGGTGCACTGCGCCAAAATCATAGCCATAAGAAATATACTTTGTACCTGCTAGGTTTTTAGCCCAAAAATAGAGCGCTATTTTTTCAGTTTCAATACCTGTTTTTGCATTCAATAAATGATAAGGCGATTGCTCAATGTTATTGGCTAAATCAAAATAAGTTGTGCCTATATATTTCCATTCTGCCCTTGTCATTATTTTTAATTTTGTATTTAAAGCATAGCTATATTGAGCAGCTAATAATGAGGTAGCGTTAGGAGAGAAGATAGGACGCTTTCCTGCTAAATTAACAGAGGAGCCTTGAGAAGCAATATCTAATTTATCAAAACGCGCATTGGTTGTTCCAAAAGAATATTGCAAGAATAAACCTTTTGCAGGGATAGCAAATATTTCTGCTTCCATTCCTTTACTTGTTAATTGGCCTGTATTTTTTGTAATAGTAATAGCGTCAGGTAAAATTAAACTGGGCACTTGAGCATCGGTCACTCTTGTATAAAATAAACTAAGGTTTACAATTAATTTATTGTTCAGCCAATTATTTTTAATACCTGTTTCAAAGTTATTGCTGTACTCGGGTAAGTAGCCCAAGAGTGGCGGCTGTGAAGGGTCTGAGGAGAGTGGAGATAAACCACCTGCTCTAAATCCTCTGCTATAATTACCATACCATACACTATTATTATTTACTTGATAGTCTAATGACAATTTTGGAGAAAGAGCATTAAAATTTGTGCGACCTAAAGTATCGGGAGTGGTGGTATATAATTTATTACTAGGATCATGTTGGTATTGACCCATCACAGATGCAGATTGATTTTCATAATCATTTCTTAATCCGAATCTAATATTCAATTGATTATTGATCGCATAACTGGCTTGACCATAAAATGATACACCTTTTTTAAGGGTAGTGCTGGTGCTAAAGATGGTAAATAAGGAATCTCCAATCATCATTAAGTTTGCATCTTTTCCAAAGCGAGTAGCTTGTTTCACTGGTGCATCCTGATAAAATAAGAAGGCGCCTGCTGTCCATTTAAACTTACTGTTACTATTGTTGCTGCTAAATTTAAAATCCTGGGTAAGCACTTTAATATTATTCCATTGATTGCCATAATTATTAATAATAGAAATGGCATCGATGGGGGAGAAATCGCCATCGATAGGGTTTGTATAATAACGGTAGTTTTGTTGGTAAGCTGTTTGGCTAGAAAAGTTAAAGCCTGTACCCGCATAGTGAATAGACAAGCTGGTATTGGTGGTCTTGTCCTTCATAGTAGTGGTGCTGTTTTGATTTAAACGATAAGGGTTGCTAAGTGCATCCTCTGTTCCAAAAACTAAAGGGAAGGGGCCTTGGTTTTCATTGCCATGGTGTTTAAAATTCAAATTAATATCCCAACGATTACTTATTATATATTTTAAAAAATAATTTCCAGAAAATCCGTTCTGATTGTCGTAAGGGCTTTTGGTAAATTTATTGGTATAAAAACCATCTCTTTTATCTGACAATAAAGAAGCACCAAAAAATAATTTATCTTTTATAAGGGGTGTTTTGAATCCTGCACTTATTCTTTTTTTATTGTAATTGCCAATTATAATGTCGGTAAATCCGGTGGTGGTATTAGTGGGTTGTTTAGTAATAATATTGATCACGCCACCCATGGCATTTCTTCCGTACAAAGTTCCTTGTGGGCCACGCAACACTTCAATTCTTTCAATATCAAATAAACTAGGAATATAAGTATCTAAACTAAATTGGTTTACGCCGTCAATATAAGTTGCCACCGTGGGATCGTAAGAACTAGTGGCAATGCCCCTTACGGAGGTTGCGTCTCTTCCGTCACCAGGGTCCGCGCTGTATAAATTGGGAATGATACCAGTTATTTCTTTGGTATTCCATAAACCAAAAGCATTGACTTGTTTTGCACCTAATGCAGTAATACTTGAAGGAATTTTTTGTACCAATTCTTCTTTCTTTTGAGCCGTCACGATTATTTCATCCAAGGTGTTCATAGATTCTTCCAAAATAAAATTGGCTGTATAATTATTTTTATTGTTTTCTATTTTAATTACTGGGTGAATGGGAGCAAAGTTGAAATGATTTATTTCTAATTGGTAATTACCTGCAGCAGGCAATTTAATTTTAAATAAACCATTGCTATCCGAATTGGAATTGATGTTTGAATTTAAAATGGAAATAGATGCGTTACTAACAGGTATATTTTTGGTAGTAGTTATTTTGCCCGATAAAATTGTTTGACTTATTGCTGGCGCAGTGAAAAAACTAAGTAAAATAATTAGCGTGTAAATTTTGTTTTTCATTGTAGGTTCCTAAGGGGTAAGCGTCTTAGCGGTTGCGAAGATAGAACCAAATAGGTCTATTGTAATAAAGAGGAGAAGAAAATTTTTAATTATACAATTACATTAAGTGCAAGCGGACTTATTGTAATTTTTAGTAATTCGTTATCTGTTAAAAGGTTTTCTCCATCAATATGGATAGGGGCATTATTGGCATATTGGATGCTTGCATTATTGAATGCTTGAAAATGAACTTTATCAGCATGGTGAATATTCTTTTTAAATAAGCGCACTGCTAAAATGCCGGCTTCTAATTTATTCAATAAGCCAATTTTTACTAATTCCAATTGTCCATCTTGAATATTGGAGAAGGGAGAAATAAAGGCATCGTTTCCAAACTGATTGGCATTGGCAATGCTTAAAGAGAATACTTTTTCAATCTGGCCTTCATTCACAATAACTTCAATAGGGTTGTATTTAAAAAGGGTAATGAGGGTAGCTTTCATATAATTAATTAACCCGCGTCCTTTGCTTTTAGCAAAACAATGAGCTACCGCTGCATCAAAGCCAATACCTGCAGTACAGAAAAAAGGTTTATTATTTATATAGCCAACATCTATTTTAATAGTAGCGCCTACCAATGCTTTTTGAAAGGCCTTTTTATAATTTAATGGAATTTTTAAGTGTCTCGCTAAACCATTGCCAGAACCTACAGGAATAATACCTAAAGGAATTGATTTACCTACTAAAGCTGAGGCTACTTCGTTAATGGTGCCATCACCTCCTACCGCAATTATGCGCGTAGCACCTTGATCAATTGCTTTTTGTGCAAAGAGGGTAGCTTCTTGTGGTTCGGTGGTTTCCCATATCACATGATGAGGATCGGTTTTAAGAACTGAGCTAATTCTTAAAAAGCTTTCCTTATTATTAGCGCCCGAATGGGGATTAATAATGTAATGATTCATAAGACACAAAAGTAACTGATAATATTCAATTACACTAATGCCTTAAAGCGCCCACATTACTAGAGAATATCTTAACAGCAATAGCTAATAGAATGACTCCAAAAAATTTACGCACTGCTAGTAAGCCGCCGGGTCCTAATAAACGTTCAATAAAGTTGAGCGATTTTAATACTGCATAAACAATTACTAAGTTTATAAGTATGCCTAGTGCAATATATAATTCATCATAGTTGGCTTTTAAGGACATGATAGTAGTAAGGGTTCCACTACCCGCAATAATAGGAAAGGCAATAGGTACCACAGCACCTGAGTGTGCATTTTTATCGCCTTTGAAAATTTCATGACCCAATACCATTTCAAGGCCTAAAAGAAATATGACTATAGAACCTCCCACCGCAAACGATTTTACATCTAATCCCAATACTTGCAAAAAGGGTTTACCTAGAAATAAAAACAAAATCATAAGTGCTCCAGAAATTAAAGTCACTTTAAGCGATTTTATGGCCCCCGATTTTTCTTTCATGGCTATTAATAGTGGAATAGAACCCACAATATCAATAACTGCAAACAAAGTAAAAATAACGGTAAGTAAATGGTCAAAATGAAATTCCATAAAAAAAGCTTTGTATGAAGATACAAAGCTTTTTTAACTAATAAGGGAGTGACTATTATTCAAAGAGCATAGCTGAAATAGGGGGTCGTGAAAGCAAGCTATTGCTTATTATTGAATACGAATACCAAGCATGATCATACGGCCCATAGCATTGTATCCATTAATTTCTTGAAATTCAAAGTTGCCTAAATTTTGAGCATCGGCATATAGTAGAATATGCTTACTGAATTTGTATTGAATATGTGCATTCAACAAGGTGTAGCTTTTTAAACTAACATCTTCTGCGCCGTATCCGCCTACATCGTAACGCTTGCTTATATACCTAGCCGCTATACTAAAATTTAATTTTGGAGATGCTTGATAAGCCCATTGAATACCCGCCGTATTTTTAGGACGCTTTAATAAATAGTTATAAGTAATGGTATCGGTAGTGCTTACTCTATTTTGATTAGTTTCTTGTCCATTCATTAAAGTATAGTTCAATGAAATATTATTTTTTTCATTGGCCTTCCAATTCAATTCAAGTTCCGTGCCATTTACTTTTTGTCTTATATAATTGAAAAAATTATAATCAATATAATTATAGTCAATACCATTATCAATAGTTCTATTATAATATACGGCTCTTGCAAAAACAGTATTGGTTTTATATTCTATACCCATTTCTGTATTAAAAGATTGCTCAGGTTGTAAGGCTTCGTTATAACTTAACTGATACAAGGAAGGTGCTTTATATCCGGTAGAAGCACTTGCCATGAATCGAATTTCTGAACTTAATTTATATGAAGGGCTAATGGTAAAAGTTTGATTGCTTCCATAACGGTTATGCTTATTCATTCTTCCACCTAATTCCAATAACCATTTATTAGAAGCATCGTTTATTAATAAAGAACTGTATAAGGCTGTTTGGTATTGAAAAGTATCTTTAAAATTATCGTTGTAAGGCCCGTATTCGCTAATAGAGGCGTAGGTTTGCTGGTAAGAGCCATATCTAAAATCGCCCCCCATAATCCATTGTATATTTTTTGAAATAGAGGTTGAATAAAATGCATCTGCGTAATGCGATTTACCAGTGTACTGATTGTCTTCAAAAATGGTATAGGTTTTATCTAGGCTATCGTTTTTATATTGACGGTCCTGTGTACTTAATTGATACTGCAATTGAAAAATAGTTTTTTCTTTTTTGTATTTTAAAACGAGTCCTGTCAATTTAGTGGCATTGTTAAACTTTTCATCTTTATCATCTTTAAAAGCGCCGTAATCAATATCGGCGTTATAACTTGTTTGATGCGTAGAAGCTTTTATATTCCAATTTTGATTAATGGTGTAATTAATATTTGCAAACCAATTATTATTCTTATAACCATCTTTGTCAAAATTATTTTTACCCGTAATATCTGTGGCAGATGAAAAACCAGTAGCCGCTTCGTTGCCAAAGCCCACTGCATAATTTAATTTTCCAATGGTATTACTGTGTTGTAAATTTAATTTTCTAGTACCATAGGATCCTGTACTAAAATCGCCTGAGAAGTTTGGGATGGATTTATTCTTAGTAATAATATTAATAACTCCTCCAATGGCATCTGAGCCATACAAAGTACTTTGAGCACCTTTTAAAATTTCAATACGCTCAATTAAATTTAAGGGCACTAAGTTTAAATCAAACTCATTGCTAATCATGGAAGGGTCGCCCACTGGCATTCCATCAATTAAAATTAAAGTGCGTCCACTAGAAGCGCCACGCATATATATACTAGGCACTGTTCCTGCATTGCTTAAGCTTCCTGGTAAATAAAGTCCTGCTTGCTCGTTTAAAATTTGTGAAATTGTTCTTCCAGCATTGGCTTGAAGTGTTGCTGCGTTAATTACTGTAACAATTTTGCCCGTCGCATTTTGTTTTTGTTCTAGTTTGTTAGCAGTCACAATAACTTCTTCTAAATTAATGGAAGAGTCCACTTTTTTTCTAAGCGTGTCTTTTAAAATAGCGGAATTTTCTTTTTGCCCAAAGAGAAGGGTGGTGGCGATAAGGCACACCGAGAGCGTGATTAATTTTTGGCTCATTGTTTTGTTTTTTTCATTTTACTGAGTGAACAATGAGCTTCCTGGAGAAAGAGAACCATAATTGATTAAGGAGTCTTCAGAGATAGTCCTAAGAGATTAGCATCTTAAAAATAAATGCATACCATCTCAATATCTTCCGGCCTTAATTTTTTACAATCCCTGCTTTTTACCCGAAAGCTGTTGATTTTTTAAACTAGGCAGGTCTTCTGGCTTGTTCTTTTAGGATGCATCCTTCCCAAATTGCTTCAGTGGACTTTTTGCATCAATTGCTTTGCAGCAACGAACTCACAGCTACGGGAATAGCCCCCGATTTTAACGGGATTCCCTTTTAATCATTTGCATGAACCTAATTCTAATTCAAATTTAGTATTTATATACCCCTGACAGGTTTTAATTACTAACGGCTTGTTGAAAACTTGACCATTTTTATTATATTGAGCATTCATTGAATAAGTATGAAGCAAAAGCAAGGCATTAATTTTTTTAGCCTTACCATGATTGTGGTGAGTTTGGTCATTGGTATGGGTATTTTCAAAACGCCTGCCACCATTGCTGCTAAATCGGGCACCCCACTTATATTTTTTAGTGCCTGGCTTATTGGCGGTTTAATTGCTTTATTTGGAGCACTTACCTATGCAGAAATTGGTCAAAGACTTCCTGTGATGGGAGGTTATTATAAAGTATTTGCACATTGCTATCATCCGGGGGTTGGTTTTACCATTAACGTTTTAATATTAATTAGTAATGCAGCATCACTAGCGGTGGTGGCACTAATTGGCGCCGACTATGTAAGTGATTTATTATTTGGACAACCTTCTGGTACTTTTTTTAATATTATAGTGGCCTCTGCTTCTGTGGGGCTTTTTTATATTGTTAATTTACTGGGATTAAAAACAAGTAGTCGCACACAGAATATTTTAATGGTGGTAAAAATTTCTTTAATTGTTTTATTAATTTCTTCTTTATTTAAAGGTGTTACGGTTCCTCCACATGGCATTAATGAAGGAAAAATATATACTTATGATGGAACCAACGGCGCTTTGTTATTACTAGTAAGTTTAGTCTCTGTGTTTTTTACTTATGGTGGTTATCAACAAACTATTAATTTCGGATCGGAGGTAAAATCTGCCAAGACCATGCAAAGAGGAATTGTAGTAGGCATACTAGTGGTACTATTTTTATACTTAGCTATTAATTATACTTATATTCAAGTAATAGGGTTTGATCAAATGAAAAATGCCAATGCCATTGGTTCTTTATTATTTGAAGCTTGGTTTGGAAAATTCGGTGCCAAGGTTTTTGATTTTGCCATGGTCTTAAGTGTACTTGCCTATGTGAATGTAATATTAATGAGTAACCCGCGTGTTATGTTTGCCATGAGTGAGGATAAAGTGCTACCTGCCATCTTTCAAAAGAAACATCCTAAAACCGATGCGCTCGTCCCTGGCTTAACTGTATTTGCAATCGCAACAATTCTTGTTACATTTTTTGGTAAGGGCGTCGACGACGTACTTAGTTTTAGTATCTTTTTAGATTGTATGGGTATGAGTACCTCTGCAGCTACCTTACTTATTTTGAGAAGAAAAAAACAGGGGGATGAGGTGGTAACAGGAGCTTTAAGAAAATGGACACCATTTTTCTGTGTGGTTTTTGTTTTATCCTATGCTTTAGTGGCTTGCGCGGTGGTCATTGATAAGCCTTATTCTGCCTTAACTGCCATTATTTTACTATGTATTGTACTCGTATTATATAGGGTCTTTTATTATAAGCCTTCTAAATAAAAAAGGGGTATCATCCTGCCATTTAAATCCCATTTTAGAGGCATCTTGGCTTTGTTTATGACGAAAAAAGTTAATTTCTAGCCTTTCATCGTTACTAATGGCAGTTCAGCGCTCGCCTTTTCCGTCTGTCTAAAAATTATGCAACTCCCTGTATATATAGTATTTTTGTGCTGTAATAATAGAGTTCTAATAATACACACATGAAATACCTAATAACGATAAGCTTATTTTTCTCATCCATTAGCTTGATGGCACAAGAACCTGCTCAGTGGGATTTAAGATCTTGTGTAGAATATGCCATTCAACATAATATCTCCGTGCAGCAAGCAGATGTGCAAGCAAGACTAGCTAAATTACAGTCCGATTTAGCCAAATCCAACAGACTTCCTACTATTAGTGGTTCTTCGGGTATGGGTTTAAGACTTGGTCGTTCCATTGACCCCACCACCAATGGTTTTGCAAATACACAATTTTTGTACAACAATTTTGGAGTGAATGGAGGGATGCAATTATTTAATGCAGGCAGATTAAAAAATAGCGCAGAAGCCAGTAGTTTAAGTTGGTATGCAAGTGAAACAGATAAGCAAACCATTGCCAATGACATTTCATTGAATGTGGCTACGTTTTATTTACAAATATTATCGGCTATTGAACAAACTGAAATTGCAAAAATTCAAATTCAGCAAACAAAAGAACAATTAGCTGCCACTGCTAAAAGAGTAGAAGTAGGTTTATTGCCTGAATTAAATTTATTAGAGTTGGAAACACAATTAGCAAATGATAGCAGTAGTTATATCTCTGCTATTTCAAATGTGCAACAAGGAAAATTAAATTTAATGGCCTTATTAAACTTAGACGCTTCTAAGAATTTTGATATTGTAGCACAACCTGTTGATCAAATTAAAATGCAATCTTTTGCCGATTTGCAACCCGACTATGTATTTAATTTTGCTTCTCAAAATTTACCCAATGTAAAAGCAGCAGCATTAAGAGTGAAGGCCGCTCAAAAAAATACTTTAGTAGCCAAGGCAAGTTTTTATCCTACTATTAGTTTTGGATACAACTTAACCTCTAACTTTTCTAATCAATTTAATTATATAAGTAGCTATGAGATGAATGGGTTTAGTACGCCGAATGCGGCTTCGCCCTTTATAAATGTGAACAATACGAAGTATTATGTTCAATCGCCTGTCTATACACCCATATCTGCATCACGCAATTGGAGTTCTGTTTGGAATGGATGGAATACACAGGTAAGCAATAACTTTGGGCAAAGTGTTGGCTTGCAAATGTCTATTCCTATTTTCAATGGCAATCAATCTAAAATTGCTTACAAGCAATCTAAATTGAATTTGCAAAATGTAACATTGCAAGAAGAGAGTACGCAACGTAAATTAAAGCAAGATATTTACGCAGCCTATACCAATGCAGTAGTTTCTTTCAATAAATTAAATGCCACTCAAAAAGCGTTGAACGCTGCTGAAAAAACCTATCAATTTGCTAGTAAGCGTTATGAATTAGGTTTATTAGGCACTATAGAATTATTAAACAATCAAAACAATTACCTTAAAGCCAAAGTAAATTACAAAACAGCTCAGTATGAGTTTGTCTTTAGAATTAAATTATTGGAATTTTATAAAGGGGAAGCATTAACATTATAAGAAGAAAAATAAGCAGTAAAAAATAAATACAATGAATAAGAAATTAATTTGGATAAGCGTTGCAATAGTAGCAGTGATTGCGCTATTGGTGGGCCTAAAAAAAGCCGGCGTTATTGGCAAGGTAGATGGTATTGAAGTAACCTCTGAAAAAGTGCAACTAAGAACCATTACCGAGTCGGTGAATGCAAGTGGTAAAGTGTATCCTGAAGTGGAAGTAAAAGTAAGTCCAGATATCTCCGGGGAGATTGTAAACTTATTTGTTGAAGAAGGAGACAAAGTAACTAAAGGGCAAGTGCTAGCTAAAATTTATGCCGATATTTATTCTTCACAAAGAGACCAGGTAACAGCAAGTGTGAACCAAGTAAAGGCGCAATATGAGAATGTAAAAGCGGCTTTAAGCGGTTTGAAAACTGCTTATGATAATAGTAAGTCAACCAACGAGCGTTATAAAAAATTATTTGCCGATAAAATTGTTTCAAGATCTGAATACGAGCAAACAGAGCAAGCTTTTCGTTCTGCAGAGTCTTCTTATAATTCAGCGAAAGAATCTATTAAAAGTGGGGAAGCTCAAATTCAAGGCGTAAGAGCGCAATTGGCAAGAGCTGAAAAAGATTTAGCGCGAACTATTATTACTTGTCCAATGGATGGTATTATTAGTTTAATGAATGTAAAAAAAGGAGAACGTGTGGTGGGTACAGCTCAAATGACAGGTACTGAAATGATGCGTGTTGCAGATATGAAAAGTATTGAGGTCAGAGTAGATGTTGGGGAGAACGATATTACAAAAGTAAAATTAGGAGACACTGCATTGGTTGAGGTAGATGCGTATAATAATAGAAAGTTTAAAGGTATTGTGTATAAAATTGCCAACCCTATTACTTCTACAGCCAATACTACTGCTTCTTCTGCTGAGGTAGCGAATTATAAAGTACATATTAGATTACTAGCAGAAAGCTATACCGATTTAGTAAAAGACAATAATATTTTTCCATTCAGACCAGGTATGACAGCAAGCGCTGATATTCAAACCAAATCAAAACTGAATGTGGTAACTGTTCCTTTGAATGCTGTTACAACAAGAGATAAAGATGGTCAAGGCAAGGATACCAAAGTAGGTGCTGTAAAAGCAGATGATAAGCCAGCTGACAATGCGAATGCTGCTAAAGATGAAGAATTATCGGAAGTGGTATTTGTGTTAGGCAAGGATAATAAAGTGAAAATGGTGAAAGTGAAAACCGATATTCAAGACCTTAACTATATTGAAATTATTGGTTTAAAAGTAGGAGACGAGGTTATTACAGGGCCTTATAGTATCGTAAGCAAGACTTTAAAAGACGGCGCCCTTGTAAAAGTGGTAACGAAGGAGAAGCTTTTTGAAGAAAAGAAATAACTACCTAGGTATTTATAGCAAAAAGGGGTGCATTTGAAAAATGCACCCCTTTTTTATTTGTTTCGTATGTTTGTAGTATGGAAAAGGGTCATATAGGTATTATAGGAAGTGGAAGTTGGGCAACTGCCATTGCAAAAATTGTAACAGATAATGGGCACCCTATTACCTGGTGGGTGCGTCAGCAATCAAATATTGACTACTTTACAAAAAGACATCATAACCCACATTATCTTAGAAATACTTATTTCGATGTCTCTACCATTCATTTTACTACTAGTGTAGAAACATTGGTGGGCGAGTCAGACATTATTATTATTGCAGTGCCTTCCATACATATTGCAGCAGCATTAGAGGGGCTAGATCCTGCTTCTTTCAAAAATAAAAAAATTGTTTCAGCCGTAAAAGGGGTGCTTCCTAAATACAATATATTATTGAATCAATATTTAGAAAAACAATTCAATGTTTCAATAGATCAGTATTTTACTTTATTGGGTCCTAGTCATGCAGAGGAAGTGGCTGCAGAACAACTTTCTTATTTAACTTTTTCCGGAGTTGATACCCAGCATACTTCAGACCTTGCAACTTATTTTCAGACCGAGTATATTAATACAAGAATTAATAATGATGTATGGGGCGTTCAATATGCAGGGGTGGCAAAAAATATTTATGCATTAGGTGCGGGTATTGCACATGGCCTAGAATATGGAGATAATTTTTTAAGTGTGTTTATTGCCAATGCGGCTAATGAAATGGATTGCTTATTATCGGCCATCATGCACTCGAATAATAAAGAGGATGAAAAAATAAATTATACAGCTTCTGTGTATTTAGGCGATTTGCTAGTGACTTGTTATTCCTTACATAGTAGAAACAGAACTTTTGGTAATATGATTGGCAAGGGATACTCGGTTAGGGCTGCCGAATTAGAATTAAATATGGTGGCAGAAGGATACAATGCTAGCAAATGTATTATGGCAATTAATGAATCGCTTCAAGCAGATTTACCTATTATCAAAGCTATTTATCAAATTTTATGGGAAGGACATGATCCTGTAAAAACCTTTAAAGACATTGAAAGTATTTTGATCTAATACTTTTAATCAATTTTTTTTAGTCTTTTTCATTTATCCAGAAAAAATCGCTGGCTATACCATCGGCAAAAAATTTGGCTTCTTTAGTAAGTGCAAAACCTTCTTGGGTGGCTTTTAATTGATGTAGTTTTTCATATTTGGCAACTAAGGGTAAGCTATGTGCCCAATATTTTTCTCCAAAAACATCTTTTATATATGGAATAGAAAAGCCTTCGCTTTTTCTAAGGGAGATCATCATATATTCATTAAACTTTTGGGCAAGGCTTAGGTTTTCTAGTTCAAAAGGAACTAAATTATTTTTAATAGATTGGAAATAAAGCTGATTATTAGATACATTCCATTGTCTTTGATTTCCATTGTAAGAATGTGCTGCAGGGCCTAATCCTAAATAATGTACTTGATTCCAATAATTACTATTATGCTTACTTCTTGCAGCAGGCTTGGCGAAATTAGAAATTTCATAATGTTCAAAACCTGCTGCTTCTAATGCATTCACAATCATCTCAAATTGCCTTGCTTGCTGTATAGCATCTACTGCCTCTATTTTCTTTTTTTCAATCATTGAAAATAGAGCCGTTTTTTCTTCCACCGTTAATGCATAACAGGAGATATGGTTTACTTTATATTGAATGAGTAATGCTATATCAGCCATCAAGTCTTCATCACTTAAATGAGGTGTTCCGTAAATTAAATCGGCACTGATGTCTTTAAACCCAGCCTTCAATACTGTTTGAATGGCTTGGTGAGATTGATCCACAGTATGTGCTCTATTCATCCAGGCCAAGGCCTTGGCTTGAAAACTTTGAATGCCAATACTTAGTCTATTCACCCCTAAAGCCAACCAAGCAGCTGCTATCTCCTCCGTTATATCATCAGGATTGGCCTCGATGGTAAATTCAAAATGAGCAGCCATTGTAAAATTCATTTTGATAGCTTGGATAATCATTTCCAATTCGGCTTTATGTAATAAGGAAGGAGTACCTCCGCCAAAGTAGAGCGTTTCAATGGGGTCCTTCAAGTAATTTTTTTGCATGGCAATTTCAGCAACAAGAGCAGTAGTAAATTCTTGGATGTGCCCGGTTTGTGTGGAGAAATGGAAATTACAATAATGGCAAGCTTTTTTGCAAAAAGGAATATGAATGTAGATGCCTGCCATAAAAAGAGTTAGAGAACAAAGCTAACTATTAGTTACTAATTATGCATCAGGATACTTATTTTTGCAGTAGATGATTTCAAATTGCCATAAAGCTTTTTTTATAATAGGGTGCCTAGTGCTAGGTGCTATGCTATCCTTATCTACTTATGCGCAAAAGCCCATTATTTTATCCATCAAGGATACAAGTCAAATGGTCGCGGACTCTTTAGTCAAAAAAGACAGTTTACTCATTCAGCATATTCCCACCCTGCCTCGAACTTATCAAAAAGCCGATGCTTGGTTTATGCAAGAGCAGTTAGAAATAAAAGGGGACAGCTTAGTTAATTATGTAAAATCTTATAAAGAGTATTATAGTAACAAAAAGAATGCGTTTAAGTTATATGATCAAAATTTGTTTACGAATAAGGGTACTCAAATTATTTATAAAATTGAACAGCGCTATGCAGTTTCAGACAAAGACTGGTTATTCTATTTAATAGTAGGTATGATATTAATTTATGGCTTTGTGAATAATATGTATCCCCAATATTTTCAAAAATTATTTAGTCAATTTAGTCAGTCTTCCATGCGCATGATTCAAAACAGGGAACAATTACTGAATAATAGTTTTGCATCCTTATTATTGAACCTTTGTTTTATTTTAAGTTTTTCTTTAATGGCTTCCTTGCTTATTTATAATCGTCATTTGCTACCCATCTCCTTTTGGTTAGTGTATTTATATATCTGTCTTTTTTTTACTAGCTTGTATGGAGGAAAATATATTTGCTTAGAAATAGCGGGCGCTATTTTTAGTACGAAAGAATTAGTAAAGACCTATGTTTTTGTAGTATTTCTAATTAATAAAGTTTTGGGCATTTTGCTTTTGCCCTTTATTCTTATTTTGGCATTTGCCAAGCCTATTTATTTCCCAGCAGCCATTATAGGGGCTGCTGGCTTATCCGTGCTACTTTTCCTGTATCGTTACTTGTTTTCGCTTACCTCGGTAAGGAACAAATTACATATATCCTCCTTTCATTTTTTTCTTTACCTTTGTGCATTCGAAATCCTGCCCCTTATGATTTTATATAAATTAGTGGTGCAGTATTTTGGCGGAACTTATTAATAGCAGAATTATATAAAATGGCAAAGAAATGAGCGTAGAAAAAAAGGCAGTACCCGCAAAGTCCATTAAAAAAATATTGATTTCACAGGCGCGTCCCGAAAGTGAAAAATCTCCTTATTTTGATCTTGAAAAAAAGCATAAAGTATCGCTCCATTTCCATCCCTTAATTCAATTAGTGCCCATTGCTGCAAAAGATTTTAGAAAAAACAAAATAGATATTGCTGTTTTTACAGCGGTTGTTTTCACGAGCAAACATGCCATTGATCATTTTTTCAGAACCTGTGATGAATTAAAAGTAAATATTAATCAGGATACAAAATATTTCTGTATCACAGAGTCGGTAGCACTTTATTTGCAGAAGTTTATTATGTACCGAAAGCGTAAAGTGTTTTTTGGAGCAGATGGAACGAATAAGAAATTATTTGATGTTTTAAATAAACATAAAGGGAATGAAAATTTCTTATATGTATGTAGCGAAAACCAACAAGACAATGAAATTGTGAATTGGTTGAAAGACCATGAATGTAAGTTTGACCTAGGTTATATGTATAGAACTGAGTTCAGCGATGTTAAAAAAGTATTAGATGAACATTGTTTTGACATTATATGTTTATTTACGCCAAGCGGTTTGAAAAGCTTGTTTCAAAACATGCCTAAATTTAAACAAAATGGAACTGCCATTGGGGCTTTTGGTTCAAGCACCTGCAAGGCAGTAGAAGACGCAGGTCTCCAATTACACATTAAAGTACCTAGTCCTCAAACCCCAAGTATGATTGCAGGTTTGGAACAATTTCTTTCCTCTATTAGTAAAAAGAAATAAATAAATTGCATTCAAATGAATGCAAGTCCTAAACATACTAATAGTCTTATTCACGAGACCAGCCCTTATTTATTGCAACACGCACATAATCCAGTGCTTTGGGAACCTTGGTCCGAGCAAACATTAGCTATTGCAGCAAAAAACAAGAAGCCCATTTTATTAAGTATTGGCTATGCGGCCTGCCATTGGTGTCATGTGATGGAAAGAGAAAGTTTCGAAGATGAGCAGGTGGCTCAATACATGAACACCCATTTTATTTGTATTAAAGTAGATAGAGAAGAGAGGCCAGATATTGATCATATTTATATGGATGCCTTACAAGCCATGACGGGCTCAGGTGGTTGGCCTTTAAATATTTTTTTATTACCTAATGGCAAACCATTTTATGGAGGTACTTATTTTCCACCTAAAGCCATGCCGCAAAGAGCTTCTTGGATGGATGTTTTAGCAGGTGTGAAAAATGCATTTGAAAATAATTATGAAAAATTAGTAGAGCAGGCTAACGAGCTTACTCAACACGTGGTGAGAAATATTATTGCGCCGCTTCCGACAACTGAAAATGCTGAACAAGATACCATTGCTACCAAAGAAGATATTGAACTCATAGCAGGGCGTATTTTACAACAGGCCGATACCCAGTGGGGTGGATTTGGCAATGCGCCAAAATTTCCGCAAACATTTGTTCTACAAATGCTTTTTAGAAATTATTATTTAAATAAACATGAAGCTTCTTTAGTACATGCTATTCGCTCTATTGATAAAATGATACAAGGAGGCATTTATGATCATTTAGCAGGAGGCTTTGCAAGATATAGTACCGATACGCAGTGGCAGGCGCCTCACTTTGAAAAAATGTTATATGACAATGCCTTATTCATGACTGTTATTGCAGAGGCTTATCAAATCACTCAAAAGCAATCTTATAAAAAAGTAATGGATCAAACCCTTCATTTTTTAGATACTGAATTAAGTAATGAGCAAGGGGCTTACTATGCAGCGCTTGATGCGGATAGTGAAGGCGTGGAAGGTAAATTTTATACTTGGTCTTATGCCGAAATAAAAGCTATAGTAGACCCTTCTATTTTTGAAGATTTTTGCACTTACTATCAAGTGACAGAAGCAGGTAATTGGGAGCATACCAATATTTTATGGACGCAAGCGCCTATAGAAGAAGGTATGCATGCGGCATTCGAAGAAGCAAGAAATTTACTCTTAGCAGCAAGGACTCAAAAAATAAGACCAGCGCTTGATTATAAAATTATTTTAGCTTGGAATAATTTAATGATAGTGGGTCTTTGCAAAGCCTATGCAGCTTTAGGAAATATAGCGTATAAGCAAAAGGCCATCAACAGTATGCAGTGGATAGAGCAAAATATGTTAAACGAAAAAGAAAATTATTTTTATCATAGCCATACTAAAGGAAAAAACAAGTCATTTGCTTTTTTAGATGATTATGCAAGTTTAATCCAAGCTTATATTCATTTACAAGAAATGACAGGTGATATAACTTATGTTGAAAAAGCAGCCAAGTGGATGGATTATCTGCAAGCCCATTTTTTAGCAGAGGATGGATTATTTTATTATTATACACCCATTTATCAAAAAGATATTATTCTTAGAAAGATAGAAAATTATGATGGAGCGCAACCTAGCGGTAATTCAATGATTTGTGCCAGTTTATATTACTTAGGAACGCTGTTTGAAAAAGATGAGTGGATCTATCAAGCAGAGCAAATGATGAGGTCGATGCGTAAATTAATACTACAATATCCAACTGCTTATAGCTATTGGGCACAAAGTTTTAGCATTATGACAGAAGGATATACTTCTTTGGTGGCGGTGGGCCCCAGCGTAAGGGAAGAAATTGAAAAGCTAGTTTCTACATTTTTACCACAAAAAATACTTGTTTTTATACCTAGATATTTCTCTATGATACCCATGTCTTTATCAAAGCAAAGTAATGATAATCAGTACTTTATATGTAAAAATAAAACCTGCTATCCGCCGGTAACCAATTTCAGTGAATTTTTAGCAAATATCTAACAACTAATGATTTAATTTGCAATACCTATTTATGTAGTGAGAATCAATGCTTTCTGCTTAAAAAAGAATCAATTATTTCTATTTAAAATGAAATTTAAATGAAAAAAATTCGTTCTAATGGGGAGATGAACCGGTAAAATTAAATTATGATTACAAGATTGATGAAATTTCCTTTTAAACTACCCTTGGTATTAATAGCTATTGTACTAGGTTCTATTAGTATTTTAGCCTTTAAGCCTACTAAGTTTCGTTCCGATCCTAATATGGTGGTAATACCTGGTGGCTCTTTTTATATGGGGCCAAGTGACGAGCAGATAGATATGGCCATGGTCAATAGAAAAAAATTAGTGTCTATTCAAGGTTTTTGGATGGACCGTACTGAAGTGACCAATCAACAATATCGCAAATTTGTAAAATATGTATCCGATTCTTTAAAATATTTAGCAGTTTATGGTGGTGGTGTGAATCAAACAGAAGATACAGTGAAGGTGGATTGGAATAGAGCCTTAAAAATTAATACAAATAGTAGAGCGGTGATTGAAAAATTAAATGAGCTTTTATTAAGTCCCGATAATCGTATTCAAGGTAAAATTGAAATTGATCCTACTAAATTAATCTACAGATATTCTTATGTTGATTTAAGAGCTGCTGCAAAAGCTTCTAAAGGATTAGAACAACCCTTGAGTAATTTCTTGGTTTCACAAACAGAAGCAGTCTATCCCGATTCACTTGTATGGATGAGAGACTTTTCTTATTCTTATAATGAACCATTCACGCGTTTATATTTTTCACATCCTTCTTATAACGAATATCCAGTAGTTGGGGTTACTTGGAAACAAGCAGTGGCTTTCTGTCATTGGAGAACTAATAATAGTAATTTCTATTTAGACAAGGGGAATAAAAAAGAAGAAAAAATTGATGGCATCTATCGTTTACCTACAGAAGCAGAGTGGGAATATGCTGCAAGAGGTAATTCTAAAACGAATGCAATGTATCCATGGGGATCTCCTTATACAAGAACAAAGGAAGGCCGCTTACTTGCCAATTTTAAACCAGGTAGAGGAGATTATTTTGGGGGTGATGCTAAGAATGATAATATATACACGACCAAGGTTCAATCCTTCACAGAGAATGGTTACAGATTATTTGATATGGCAGGTAATGTAGCAGAATGGACTAGTTCTGTCTATTACGAAGGTGGAAATAATTTTATGGGAGATTTTAGCCCCGACTTACAATACAATGCCAAAGAGGAAGATCCTATTTCTATGAAAAGAAAAGTTATTAGAGGAGGTTCATGGAAAGATATTGCTTATAACTGTCAAGTAAGTACTAGAAACTATGAATACCAAGACACTGCTAAATCTTATATTGGATTTAGATGCGTATTGTCAATGGCGCCAAGAATTAATTAGGCATCATTTCGAATTAAATACTATCAAATAAAAATTTTAAATATTTCAAATGTCAAATTCCATTTCTCCAAAAACCAATAAGATCATTAACGTAGTATTCTCTTTAGGTGCTGCGGTAGTTATTATAGCTACATTGGCAAAAATCTTACACCTTTCATGGGCAGATTATGCTTTAATAGTTGGTTTCATTACAGAGGCAGTCATATTTACCATTTATGCATTCTTGCCACCTCCAGAAGTAGGAGATGCTACCCATGCTCCGCAAGCAGGCGCCGTGGATTCAGTGATGGCTCATTTGGAAGCGGCAAAATTAGATGGAGCTGCTTTTGAAAAATTAAGTAATAGCTTTCAACGCTTAAATGATACTGCCATGTATTTGGGTGATTTAGCAGATATGTCAAAAGCAAGTAAGGATTTCACACACAATACAAAGGATGCGGCCATTGCATTAGGTTCTATCAAGGATGCCGCTGGAACAGTATCAACTAATTTAGGAAGTTTTGCATTGGCTACCGATGG
>CANCRC010000016.1 GCA_947380435.1 Chitinophagaceae bacterium | reverse complement strand
ATTGGCGACCAAACAGGCAAATACAATGGTAGCCAAAATGCAGGTTATACTGTTTCATTTTATGAAGGGCACCCTTATTTTTTTAAACATGAATTAAGCAAGGGAAGTATTACCTACGACAATGTAGTATTTAACAATGTTGATTTATTATACGACGAAGCAAAGGACTGGGTTATTTTACAAGACAGTACCCACCGTATTCAATTAGTGAGTCAAAGACTACAAGGCTTTACCATTTTTGATCAACCCTTTGTTAGATTAGAAAAAGATGCCAACACGCCCATTGTAGCTTCTGGGTTTTATCAATTATTATATGATGGTGAAATAAAACTCTATAAAAGAGAAGTTAAAATTATTACAGAAAAATTTACCTATTCCCCCGATTTAGCGGTTTTGTTTGAAAAAGTAAACTACTACTATATCAAAAAAGGAACTCATTTCTACCCTATTGTCAAAAAGAAAGATTTTTTAAAGATTTTAAACGATAAGGGTAAAGAACTCAACGATTTTATAAGCGCAGAACATTTAAATTTTAGAAAAGACAAAGACAATACCCTTACTAAAGTAGTGGCTTATTATGATAAATTAAACCCCACTGAAACTAAATAATAAATTGACAAAATTATCGAAATATATTATTGTACTTATTGCCCTACTGCTTGCTAGTAGTAGCTATGCGCAGTCCGACACAAGTGCTAAAATTAGTTTAGAACTTACTAATGCAAGCATTGGAACTGTAGTGAGCAAAATAGAGTCTCAAACTTATTTTCATTTTTATTACGATACAAGTTCACTGGGTAATTTTAACATCTCTTACCAAACAGCTTCTAAAAAAATTACGACTTCCTTAGCTGAAATATTTACGCCTTTAGGCATTCAATTTTATTTCGACAATCAAAACAATATTTTTCTAACAAAGTCGAAGCTACTAAGCTTACAAATTAGTGATAACTTTTTTACAGGTAAAAAACAAACTGGAATAAACACCACAAAAGATTTTGCATTCGATGCAGAAGAATTAGGCCCCATTCAAGAGGCCTTGGTAGATAAGAAAATTTATGAAATTGGAGACAAAGCTTTAAGCGGTACAAAAAATATAGTAGCATTAGCAGGCTTTATTAAAGACAATAAAACAGGAGAACCTGTTGGAGGCGCGTCAGTGTATATAGACAAACCAAGAATTGGTGTCACTACCGACCAATATGGGTTTTACACCATCTCACTTCCCAAGGGTCGCCATTTACTAAATATTCAAAGCATTGGCATGCGCGATGTAAAAAGACAAATTGTTTTATATAGCGATGGTAATATGGATATAGATTTACAAGGCAGTATTATGTCACTTAAAAGAGTAGTTATCTCTTCCCAAAAAATTAGTAATGTAAGAGGTACTCAAATGGGTGTTCAAAAATTAGATATTAAAACAGTGAAGCAAGTGCCCGTTGTTTTTGGCGAAGCCGATATATTAAGAGTAGTCACTACCCTTCCTGGTGTGAAAACGGTGGGTGAAGCAAGTACAGGTTTAAATGTTAGAGGTGGTTCTTCCGACCAGAATTTAATTTTATTCAACGACGCCACTATTTATAATCCAGCGCATTTCTTTGGCATGTTCTCCGCATTCAACCCTGAATTAATCAATTCTGTTGAGCTATATAAAGCAAGTATCCCTGCTAATTACGGCGGAAGGCTCTCTTCCGTATTAGATATTACTAGCAGAGAAGGTAATAAAAAAGAATTTACAGGATCGGCGGGTATTGGTTTATTAACCAGTAGAGTGAATGTAGAAGGCCCCTTAGTAAAAGATAAATCTTCCTTCATATTAGGTGGTAGAACTACTTATTCTAATTGGTTATTTAATTACTTACCCGAGGATTATAAAAATGGTCGTGCCGATTTTTATGACCTAAACCTAATAGTTAATCATCAAATAGATAAAAATAACACGCTTTATTTCACAGGTTATATAAGTAATGACCATTTTAATTTAAATAGCGATACAGCTTATGGTTATGGCAATAAAAACATGTCTGTTAAATGGAAACATATTTATACTACTAAATTAAATAGCTTAATTACAGTAGGCAATGATAATTACAATTATGCTATCAATAGCCAGAAACTTCCATTGAGTGCTTATCAATTAGGTTTTAGTATTAATCAATCTTATTTCAAAGCCCATTTTAATTATAATATTAATAGCAAGCACAGTATTGACTATGGTGTTAACTCAATTTACTATTCTTTAAACCCTGGCAACTATACTCCACTCGGTGAAAAATCTTTGATCAAACCCGATATTATTCCCACTGAACAAGCTGTAGAAAGTGCTTTATACGCCAGTGAACATTATACTATTACTAGTGCACTTAAATTAGATGCAGGTATTCGTTTCTCTGTATTCAATGTGTTAGGTGCTCAGTCCATTAATGAATATCCTGCAGGTATTCCAAGAACTGAAGAAAATATTTTGAGATCGGTTAATTATGCAAGCGGTACTCTAATTAAAACATACGGAGGCCCAGAGTATAGATTGGCTTTACGCTATGTAATTGATGAAACTTTTTCTTTAAAAGCATCTTATAATACACAACGCCAATATATTCACTCTTTATCCAATACTACGGCCATGGCCCCTACCGATGTTTGGAAACTAAGTGACCCGAATATAAAACCACAAATAGGAGATCAAATTTCTTTTGGCTTATACAAGAATTTAAAATCGAATACCATTGAAACTTCATTAGAAGTATATTATAAGAACATTGAGAATTATTTAGACTACAAGAGTGGTGCTAAATTAGTCATGAACCATCATATAGAAACCGATGTCATTGGCACCAAAGGAAAAGCTTACGGCGTAGAATTTTTAGTGAAAAAACTTTCAGGCAAATTAAATGGATGGATTAGTTATACTTGGTCTCGTATTTTACTTCGTATGAACGACCCCACTGCAGGTGAAATAATTAATAAAGGTGAATTCTATCCAGGTAACTATGATAAGCCTAATGATGTAACAGTAATTGCCAATTACCGCTTTAGTCACCGCTTTAGTGTTTCCATGAATGGTAATTATAGTACAGGCCGCCCTATTACCTTGCCTGTTGGATTATTTAGCTATGGTGGTTCTATGCGTACTTTATATGCCGACAGAAATGCTTACCGTATACCCGATTATTTCAGAACCGATTTCTCTATGAATATTGAAGGCAATCATAAAGTAAATCAGTTATTTCATAATTCATGGTCTATTGGAGTATATAACTTAACAGGTCGTAAAAACCCCTATTCAATTTATTATGTTTCTGAAAATGGAATGGTGAATGGGTATAAGCTTTCCATCTTTGGTAATGCCATACCTTATATTAATTTAAATATTAAGTTTAAATAAGCCCCTATGAAAAAGAGAATTATTTATAGCTTATTCATTTTCGCCCTTTGGGGATGCAAGGAAAAATATATTTCCCCTGTCATTTCTCCAAGTACAGGTTATTTAGTGGTAGAAGGTATTATTAATAGCGGTGTGGGTGAAACGAATATAATACTTAGCAGAACAGTGGCCTTGTCTTCCAATGCCATTAATTACGAAGGCGGTGCTAAAATAAATGTAGAAGGAGATGACAATAGTCTTTACCCATTGAGTGAAATATCTAAAGGACATTATACCGCATCCAAATTAAATTTAAACGCAACCAAAAAATACAGAATTAATATTGCCACTTTAGATGGCAAAAAATATTTATCCGATTTTGCTGCAGTGAAAAGCAACCCTGCTATTGATAGTATTAATTATAAAACTGAATCACAGGGATTACAATTTTATGTAGACACCCATGACCCTGCGAATAATACCAAGTATTACCAATGGGATTATACTGAAACCTGGGAGTTTCATTCAACTTATTTGACACTATTGAAATATAAAATAGTGAACAGCCCCACCAAAGGACAACAATACAGTGTAGTATTTTCCGATTCTACTAGGTTCAGTTATGATATGGGTCAATATATTTGTTGGAAAACAGAAAATTCAAGTTCAATTCTTACCGGTACTACGGCCACTATGAGTAGTGATATTATTCACCTACCTATTAATTCCATTCCACCTGCTTCTTGGAAACTAGGTGTATTGTATAGTATTAATGTTAAACAATATAGTTTAAGCAAGGGCCGCTATGAGTTTTTACAAAGAATGAAAAAGAATACAGAAGGCACAGGTTCTATATTTGATGCACAGCCTTCAGAATTAACAGGTAATATTCATTGTACGAATAGTAACGACCCTGTTATTGGCTATATAGATGTTTGCCCTGTGCAAGAAAAAAGAATATTTGTAAACCCTTATCAAGTGCCCGATTGGGCCTATTGGTTGTACAAACCAAATTGTACTGAAATTGCTGTTACTAATAATAGTGATAGTATTCAAATTAAATCTTTAACCTTACTACCTACTAACTATAAAGATATCAATCCAATGACTGGCGCAATTATTAGTTTTTATGCTGCACCTCCTGAATGTGTCGACTGCAGATTACGCGGTACTAATATTAAACCCTCTTTTTGGAAATAAACCATCTACTCTATGAAGCAGTATATATATAATAGCTTGTTTGGTTTAGTCATAGTTGCATTACTAACAACTAGCTTAGAAGTTGTTGGGCAAAATAAAGAGTTGAATTTTTTACAAAATAGTTTAGAAAATTATACCAAAAATAATTTACAAGAAAAGCTTTTCATTCATACCGATAAGAATATCTATGTAGCAAATGAAATTTGCTGGTTGAAAATTTATAATGTAGACGCTATTTTAAATAAGCCTTTAAATATAAGCAAGGTTGCTTATATAGAATTAATAGACAATAATAACAAAGCAGTTGTTCAAGAAAAAATAGCTTTACATGAAGGAACGGGTAACGGATCTATTTTAATACCTACAGCCATGGCTACTGGCAACTATACCCTTAGAGCCTATACCAATTGGATGAAGAACTTCTCCAATAGTTTCTTCTTCGAGAAAAAAATCTCCATTATTAACCCTTCCTTGTCTCAAGAAAATAATTATACACCCATTAAAGAAACATATACGCTACAAGTATTTCCTGAAGGAGGCAATTTAGTAGCAGAAGCTGCTTCTAAAGTTGCTTTTAAACTTGCCAACCAATGGGGTAAAGGAATTCAAGCAAAGGGATACTTAATGAATGAAAAAGGTGATACTATTACCCAGTGCGCCACCTCTTCTTTAGGCATCGGCGATGGGGGTATGGGTAGTTTTAGTTTTACACCTCAACCTAATCACAGTTATAGCTTATCTCTTAAAACTAGTGACGATAAAATAATTACTCAAGTCCTACCTACCCCCTATGAAAAAGGATATGCATTAAGTATAACAAATAGCAGTCTATCTGATGCCGCTTCTTTGAACATTAACGTTGTAGGTAAAAAGCTAGACAATACAAGAGTGTATTTAATAGTGCATGCAAGAGGCTTGGTTACTAGTACCCTTAGCGCCCAAATAGAAAACGGTATTGTTCATTTCCAAATTGATAAAAATAAATTAAGTGATGGTATTAATATTTTGACCTTATTTAACGAAGCTCAACAACCTGTATGCGAGCGTTTATATTTTAACTACCCTAAAAATAATGTTGAAACTAGTATTAGTTTGGAAAGTCCACTTTTAGATAAAAGAAATAAAGTAAACCTTCAAATTGCTACCCAACAAGCAAATAATAGTTTTACAGAAGCCAACTTATCTATGGCGGTCTTTAAAATTGATTCTATTCAAAACATAGAGCCCACCAATATTCAAAATTATATTTGGTTAAGTGCCGACTTAACTGGTGTTATTGAAAATGCTGCTTCTTATTTTCAAAATACCAATAGCAATACTTTAGTTGCCATAGACAATTTAATGCTAGTGAACGGATGGCGCCGCTATAAATGGGAAACCGTTTTAACCAATACAACACCTAGTTTTAAATACCTTCCAGAATTGGCCGGTAGCATTATTACAGGGAAAGTGGTTCAGAAAGGAACTTCTACCCCCGTAAAAGATATTGCAGGTTTTATTTCCATGCCAAGCAAGAATACATTATTTAAAGCAGGCATTAGCGATGAGAATGGCAATATAAAATTTGAGTTCCCTTATTTATACAATGATGGCCAAGTGATAGTGCAAGCCGATAGTAGTAAATACAATTTTCATAAAATAGAAATTGATAATCCCTTTTTTAGTAGTAAAAATAGTAGCCAAAATAGCGAGCCGCTTCTTTTGACAAAATTGAATAAAGAAAATGTACAGCAATTAAATAGCAATATTGAAATTCAAAACCATTTCAAAGCCGATTATCAAAATCACTTCCAAGCTACTGTATTAGATACCAATGCCTTTTATTATAAACCAGACTATACTTACTATTTAGACTTATACGCGCGTTTTACCACTATGGAAGAAGTGATTAGAGAGTATGTGACTCCCCTTACTTTAACCAAAAACGATGGTAAATTTCAATTAGCTGTTTATGATGACCAGAACAAGCATTTCTTCGATAAAGCACCCCTTGTTTTATTAGATGGTGTGCCTATTGTAAATATGGATAAGTTTATTGAATACGATCCTTTAAAAATTAGAAAACTAGAAGTAGTTGCAAGAACCTATTTCTCGGGCAATATGGCATTCAATGGTATTGCAAATTTTATTACCTATAAAGGAAAAATGGAGGGCTATGAATTAGATCCGAGAGCTACACTAATTGATTATAAAGGCCTTCAGTTACAAAGAGAGTTCAGTGCACCTGTTTATGAAAATCAAGCTCAAATAGATAGCCGTAGCCCCGATTTTAGACATTTATTAAATTGGTCTCCCAATATTAATACTAGCAGAAAAGGGAAAATAAATACTTCATTTTATACCTCTGATGTAGCAGGAAAATATGCCATTGTACTTCAAGGCATTACTAAAGAAGGTCAGCCAGTGTATCAAGAAAAAATATTTACTGTTAAGTAACCCTTGCAGTTTTACTCCTAGATGATGTAGAATAGGTAATTCTAGAATGAGTAGATGTAGAATGAGTAAATGTAGAGTGAATTTATAATTGATTACGATAACCATTTCCAATGGTATCTTTTACATTCCCTGTTCTTTTGAGTACGCCCCAGGTTTGCAATTCCCCTTTAATAGCCCTTTTAATGGCTTTAAAGAAAACATACATCATTAACCATCTGTAAATTAAGCGCTGTGGTACTAACCAAATTAATTTAGCAGGATTCTCTTTTTCAAATGCAAATGCAGTAGCAGAAATTAAAGCATCTACTATTACATATATTAAAAAGTAAAAGCCAATCTTATTGGCATTGCCGGTTAATAAGCCAAATAGCATAAACAAATCGGCGAAGGGTGTAAAGAAGGGTATGATATATTTAAACAAAAGCATATCGGGCATAGCTACCCAGCCTAATGACTTTCTAGTATTATTGAATAGCATTTCCTTATGCTTCCAAAAGGTTTGCATCACACCAAAGCTCCATCTCACTCTTTGTTTTAAAAACTGTCTTAAATTTTCTGGCACTTCCGTAAAAGCATAGGCCTTAGATTCATTAGCAACAATATAACCCGCCTTCATTATACGAATGGTAATATCACAGTCCTCGGCAAGTGTATCCTCCGTGAAGCCTCCTGCTTCTATTAAAGCCGATTTTTTAAACGCCCCAATGGCTCCAGGAATAACTGTTATAGCATTTACATAAGCAAAACCCTTTCTATCGAAATTTTGGCTAGTAATATATTCAATACTCTGCCATTTAGTTAAAATATTTACCTCATTTCCCACAATTACAGAACCCGCAACCGCTCCTATCTTATGGCTATTTTTATTCAGTGGATTTAAAAAATTACGCATTAATTTAGAAACCGCATCAGTGGCCAATTTAGTATCTGCATCAATACATATTACATAATCGGCCGTTGATTCTTCAATACCAAATTGCAAGGCTGTCGCCTTCCCTCCATTTTCTTTAGTAAGTACACGCACTAATGTATTATGAAGGAAAGCCTCCTTTACTTTTTGATAAGTATTATCGGTACTACCATCATCAATAAAAATAATTTCAAAAGCAGGATAATCACATTTTAATAAATTCTCTATAGACGATACCGCATTCACTTCTTCATTATAAGCTGGCACTATGATAGATACAAAGGGATGGTCTAAAGTTTTTTCAATTTGAGTTAATGCCATTTTTCTTTTCTTCTCTAGCAATGCCATGGCACCAATAATCATTATTCTTATAGTACTTAAAATTAAGAATGTCATAAATAAGGCAAAGAAAAAATTCCCGCCTAAATAAGCACCTTCTGCAATTATATAATTTATTTGTAACCAATAATACTCCTTGCCCTTTGGAGTTGGCGGCATTAGCTCATCGGTTTTTTTACCAAGTAAGTCGGCAACTGTAGTAAATGTATAGCCCTCCTTTCTGAAGTATCTAATAATTTTTCCTGTTGCATTCACCGTGTTTTCTCTGTCACCACCTGCATCATGCAATAAAATAATACTACCCGCAATGGAAGTATCTTCTGGGTTACCGGTATGTGTCTTTCTTTGATAATCGGCTACTACTCTATCGAAAATGGTATCGTTTCTATATTCATTAATAGGTATTTGCCAATCCTCAGGGTCAATACTTTCACCTACTGTAATATAATTTTTTTGTCTACTCAATGCAATAGGCGCTAGTTCCTCATACTTACCAGGCTCACTATCTGCATTAAAAGGAGCTCTAAATAAAATAGTACTATGCCCAGTTATACACTCAATTAAAAGCCTTGTAGCATCCATTTCTAAAGAGGCTTGAATACCGCTCACCTTACTCATATCAGGGTGCGTAAATGTATGGTTGCCTATCTCATGGCCCTCTCTAAAAATTCTTTTAATAAGAGGAATATTATTTTCAGCCTGATACCCTACTACAAAAAATACAGCAGGCACATGATAAAAAGCTAGTGTATCTAAAATTTGTTTGGTGTACTTAGGATCTGGACCATCATCAAATGTGAGTATTAATTTTTTCTTGGGAGTAGCACCAAAACGCCTAATAACATAAGTAGAAGGTAGTTTATCATAATACTCTTCGCTAATTAACATAGAAACTGAATCTATTTCACTTCTTATATAACCATCCTTTGGGGACGCTATAATATCTAAAACTTCACCTTCTCCTACAAAATCGGGCGCAGAACCTGCTTTAATTTCATTGAATTTTATAAAATCAAATTTGCCTAAGGCTTTTTTTGTCATGGGTTTATTATAGAACGACCACAACCTTACATCCTCTCCTCCTAGTCTCCATAAAGCGGTACCTGCTAAATTGGTTTCAGTAGCAAAACGAATGGTATTAAAATTAGTAGCCGCATCTACAAAATAAACTTGGTGTAAATTATTCTCGCTGTCGTAATAAGTATAATCTAAATTATAACTATCATTATCAAAATTTATTCTAGCCTCACTACTTTTTGCATTGGCAATAGCTTGCTGATAAGTTACATCGGCAACACTAATAATTTTCTTGTTCTTTGTTTTCCAATCATGCCCGAAAGCGGGTACTGCTAAAATTATTTTATTGGAAGGTACTTTAGCAGTGATATCTAAGACAGCTGCTTCTATCCATTTTTGAGAACTATTAGGCCCAGGCTTGGTTTCAGCATGATGCTGGTCGTAAGCCATTAGAATTAAATAATCGTTATACTTACTTAAGGCGCTAAAATTATAATCATTGTTGAAAGGAATGACATCTTGTGAGACTAAAAAATCTTGGGCATGTAATTGTTGGTATAATAATTTTTGAAAATCAATCAAAGGCTTATCATTGTCTAAAACCAATTCTTCAAAGTCAATATTCACCCCTACAAACTTGTATTGCTTTAAAACTGCAATAATATCATTAATGAGTTTCTGTCTTTTAACTGGATTCGTTATTATTCTTCTTACAGTCTCCCCTCTAAATAGGGTTTTATAGTTATTAGTAAGCAAGGGCATAATTTTTACACCTGCTGCTTGCATGACTTTCAAAGCCTTGGGGTCGATGGTATTATAGAGTTGGTCGGTATTGGGATCGATAAACAACCACTCAGGTATCACTAAATTTACATTTTCAATATTTCTTTGTAAAGAACTAAACGACTGTGCCGCATCCCAGTTCACATAAAATGCTGCCCTTATACCCAAGCTATCACTAAAATATTTTGAATTCGATAAATTCAATGGTGTATTGGTTTGACCACAGCCCTGCCCCTTGGCCCATTTATTACCTATGGCTTTTTTAAACCCCCTGTATTCTCTTTCTAATTTACTTTCTCTATAAGAAGGTACCGAATCGGTTAAAACCTTTTTAATAGCCGCCCCTTCTAGTGGTATGTCGGGCTGGTTTTTATTCATTAAATAAATCCCAATAAAAAATATAGCAGCAAATATGGGCAATAAAAACAAAAAGGTTCTTAAAACCCATTTGGTTCTTTGCCATCTAGATTTATTTGTCGACTGAAAAATTTGTGAATTGGGGCTCATAGCTTACTGCAAAATTAAACCTATTTTGGAGTACAGAGAAAGATAAATCCATCTTTAAACTGCTTCAAAACAGTTAAATTTTTATGCTTTTTAATCTCTTCCAAGCTATCTATGCTTGGATTATCCTCGTTATTAAGCCAAATAAGTATGTTTTGAGGCATATGATAAAACTTTTGCAAGTCTTCTGTATGCTTGGTTTCAGGCAAAATGGCTAAATGCCTTTTGGTAAAAAAATAAACTGCATGACTGGCATTGGCATAAACAGGAATACCCTGGTTGAAGTAGTTTCCATCTTTTTTAAGAGCCACTAATAAATCGCTATATACCCAGTCGTCATCTCCATAACCCCCAATGCCTCCTTCTTTATTTTCTGCTTGCATAGCTTCCACTCCCTTATAATAACTATATACAGAAAATAGTCCTGCGAAAGCAAAAAGTCCAATGAATATATATTTCCACTGCGGTTGTTTTACCCACTGAATAAAACTAATTGTATAAAAACCAATGGTAAATAATAATGGAATGAAAAAAGGCGCTAATAACCTATTGTTAATGGTTTCATACTTTGAAAAAGTAGCCGACAACAGCATAAATAATGAATATACCAAAGTGAAGCAGGCTGCAATTTTTTCAAAAGAATTATGTTCTTTATTTTTCAAATACCTATATATAAAAATAGAAGCAATAAGTAGTATAAATACCAACCCCAGTCCCAAGGCATTAAAATGTGGAATGCTAGAAAACAATAACCAATCACCCATCACTTCTCCAAAATATTTTACATGGGTTAAAAAAGCAGTATCTCCTTTCTGTCTTGCTCCTGTAAAAGAAGTAGCCACTAAAAAATTACGCAGTAAATTAATAGCTAATAAAGAAGAGGAAATAATACTATATACTATAATATGCTTCCACTTCGCCCAGCCCTTTTTATCATGAGATAATAAAATTAATAAGCTCCCAGTGGCTATAACTGTAACCCCTGCTAGTCTTGTATCTGCTGCAATAGCAGATATGACGGCAAGTAAGATTAAATTTTTAGTGGTGCTGCTTTTAAAATAGTAAAAGCAAACCCAAATAAATAAAATAATTTCTGTAATAAATAAAGTCTCCGACCAAAGCATGGTATATATTTCTAGTAAACTTGGGCTTAAAGCAATTAAAGCTAATAAGACCCATTTTACCCCTTTTCTAAGATTCATTTTTTCTAACATGGCACCTGCAAAAAAAATAGTTAGTCCAAATAAGCATGCATTTAAATAAGGAGCTACCACTACAATATCTTTATTGCAAATAAATTCAACCAAAACCAAAAAACTAGGATATACCAGGGGGAATAAAACAAAGGGTTTATCGTCGAACTGCATAAACCCATGCCCTTCTCTTACACTATGCGCGGCACTTATATAATAAATGGAGTCGGGAGAAATACCCAGGCCCCCGTGCTGTGTTAAATATATAACAGCCGCCATGCCCAAAAAAGATGCCAATAGGGTGTCTAGATGTTTGAGAAGCATAGGACAAAAATACTGCCTTTAACCCTTCAAATTATCATAATTGCCACTAATCCATCTTTATTTTGTCATAAGCGAAAAAAGTGGGAAATTAACTGCCACAATCAAACCCTTCATAACGATTTAACAAATGAAAAAAACAATCCAATTTACCCTTAAGAACATCACATTATTTTGCTTTTTTTTAATCACCCTTGCTTCATGTAGTAATAAAAGAAGTAGTAAACCCACTATTTTAGTTTTTTCTAAAACGGGAGGCTACCACCATTCATCTATTCCACTTGGCATTAAGGCTATTCAGGCCTTAGGGGATAAAAATGGTTTCAATGTAGATACCAGTACCGACGCCAATAAATTTGCAGAAGATAGCTTAAAAAAGTATGCTGCCTTGGTTTTCTTAAGTAGCACAGGTGAATTGCTATCTGGCAACCAAGAAATTGCTTTAGAAAGATACATGCAAGCTGGTGGAGGTTTTGTAGGTATTCATGCCGCCGCAGATGCTGAATACGATTGGAACTGGTATGTGAAAATGATTGGTGGTTCTTTTCAAAGCCACCCAGCAGAACAAGAAGCTACTTTAGTTATTAACGATAAAAATCATCCTTCTACCGATAGCCTACCTGCTACTTGGACTAGAAAAGACGAGTGGTATAATTTTAAAAATCTAAGCTCAGATGTTAAAGTGCTCATAAGCATTGATGAAAAATCTTATCAAGGTGGAGAGAATGGAGACAAGCATCCAATGGCTTGGTACCATGCATTTGATGGGGGTCGTGTTTTTTATACTGAACTAGGTCATACCGATGAATCTTATGCCGACCCTATGTATTTAAAACATATTTTAGGAGGCATTCAATATGCTATGGGAGATAACAAAGCCGATTACAGTAAGGCACATAGCGTATTCGCTCCAGATGAAAGCCATTTTAGTAAAACACAATTGGTAACAGGTACTTTCTTTGAACCTACCGAATTAACCATTTTACCTAATTTAGATGTGTTGGTTGTGCAACGTCGTGGTGAAATTTATTTGTACAACAACCAATCTAAAAATATCAAACAAGCTGGTTTCCTAAATGTGTATTGGAAAACCAATGTGCCAGGTGTAAATGCAGAAGAAGGTTTATTAGGTGTGAAAGCCGATCCTGATTTTGCAAAAAATCATTATGTATATATTTTCTACAGCCCTGCAGACACCTCAGTAAATAGATTGTCTCGTTTTACATTAGAAAATGATACGATTAAGAATAGTTCTGAAAAAATAGTTTTACAATTTTACGAGCAACGTGATATTTGTTGCCATACAGGTGGTTCTATTGCATTTGGTCCAGACAAATCTTTATTTGTTTCTACCGGTGACAACACTACTCCTTTTGATGAACCCAAACAAAAATATGCTAGTCATGGATATGCCCCTGTGGATGATCGACCAGGTCATCTTCAATATGACGAACGTCGTGGCGCAGGCAATACCAACGATTTAAGAGGAAAAATTTTACGCATCAAAGTAAAAGCCGATGGAACTTATGAAATTCCTGAAGGAAATTTATTCCCTAAAGGAACTGCTAAAACTAGACCAGAAATTTATGTAATGGGAGATCGTAATCCTTACCGTATTTCTGTAGATCCTAAAAATGGTTATTTGTATTGGGGTGAAGTAGGCCCTGATGCGAATGAAGATAGCCTTGCTACAAGAGGCCCTCGTGGTTATGATGAAGTAAACCAAGCACGCAAGGCTGGTTTCTTTGGATGGCCTTTCTTTATTGGCAATAACTATGCTTATCATTTATATGATTATGCCACTGGAAAAACTGGACCTACCACAGATCCTGCAAAGCCTATTAATAATTCAAGAAACAATACTGGTTTAACCGAATTGCCTCCTGCACAACCTGCCTTTATTTGGTATCCTTATGGTGTTTCTACCATGGACTTCCCATCTTTAGGCGCAGGTGGACGTACCGCTATGGCCGGTCCAGTATACTACAGCGATTTATATCCTAAAGAAACAAGATACCCTTCTTATTATGATGGTAAATTTTTCTTCTACGAATGGATGCGCGGATTTATTAAAGCAGTGAGTATGAAAGCCAATGGTGATTATGATAGAATGGAACCATTCATGGGTAATACTAAATTGCATTCAGCGATTGATATTGAAGTGGGTCCTGATGGCCGTTTCTATGCATTGGAATATGGAACTGGATGGTTCTCTAAAAATGCAGATGCGGGCTTGGTACGTATCGATTACAAATGATAAAAATTAAGTCTTTCACTTATAAAAAATATATATGAACAAACGTCAATTTATTAAGGACATTGTTTTAACAAGTATTGCTACCCCATTGGGTATTGCAGGCATGGCTAAAAGTTTTGAACAGAAAGCACATTTGCCCGCAACAGTATTAGCGAAAGACGAAGATTTTTGGACAGGCATTCGCAATCAATATTTATTAAAACCAGATTATATCAATTTAGAGAATGGTTATTATAATTTTCTACCCCAACCTATTTTGAATAAATTTATAGAACATATCAAAGAAGTGAATTTGCAAGGTTCTTATTATATGAGAACGGTTCAATTTGAAAATAAAAAAAATATAGCAGCAAGATTAGCAGGCATTGCAGGTTGCCTGCCAGAAGAACTTGTTATTACCAGAAACACCACTGAATCATTGGACTTAGTCATTGGTGGTTTTGATTGGAAAGCCGGTGATGAAGCCATTATGGCGGTACAAGATTATGGCGCTATGCTGGATATGTTTGATCAAATTCAAAACAGATATGGCGTAGTGAATAAAAAATTGTCGGTGCCGAATCATCCAAAAAATGATGAGGAAATTGTGCAATTATATGCGAGTGCCATTACCCCTAAAACAAAGGTCATATTCGTAAGTCATATGATTAATATTTCTGGGCAAATCTTACCTATTCGTAAAATTTGCGATATGGCCCATGCAAAAGGTGTTCAAGTAATAGTAGACGGCGCACATGCTTTTGCACATGTGAAATTTCGTATTGATGAATTAGACTGCGATTATTATGCAGCAGCACTTCATAAATGGTTAAGCACTCCTCTTGGAGCAGGTATGTTATACGTTAAAAAAAATAATGTAAAAAACTTATGGCCCCTACTTGCAGACGGAGAAAAAGACATTAATAAAATAACTAGGCTCAATCATATTGGCACGCACCCTGTGCATACCGACCTTACCATTAATGATTGCATAGATTATTTTGAAATGATGGGTGCAGAGCGTAAGGAAGCCAGAATGTACTTTTTACAAAACTATTGGACAAGCAAAGTAAGAAACCTACCTAAAATAATTATTAATACCCCTGCTGAAGCTAATAGAAGTTGTGGTATTGCGAATGTGGGTATTGAGGGTATTCTACCCGCCGATTTAGCTAAAAGGCTATTAAGCGAGCATAAAATATTCACAGTAGCTATTGATTACGCCAATGTAAGAGGTTGTCGAATTACCCCAAATGTTTACACTACTACCAAAGAGCTAGATGCCTTTGTTCTAGCGCTAAAGACGCTAGCTAACGCTTAAAATTAACAATTTGGCTTAAATTATTAACATCTGTTCGCTTTTGCGGTTTTTTGCATATATTGTATTAGTAAAACCGCAAAATGCTTAAAGAAGAGCGCCTTGAGTACATATTACATGAGTTAAATCTGCATAACAAAGTTTTATCTGCGGATTTAAGCAACAAAATGGGTGTATCAGATGATACAGTCAGAAGAGACCTTCAAGAACTTTCTCTTGATAATAAACTTATTAAAGTGCACGGAGGTGCATTGAGCAAATCATTTCACACTGCATTTGACAGAGAGATGGTCTATGAAATTGAAAATAAAAATATAATTGCAAAGAAGGCAGCTGCACTCATTCAAAGTGGAATGTATATTTTAACCTCTGGAGGTACTTCCATGTTAGAATTTGCAAAAGCATTAGACCCGAATTTAAATGCTAGTTTTTTTACTTGTAGTTTAAATGCCGCCATTGAGTTCTCGCATCATCCAAGTATTGAAGTAGTCATGATTGGTGATAAAGTTTCTAAAGACTCTATGCTAACCACTGGCGCCAATGCCGTACAAGCTATTGAATCTATTCAAGCCGATTTATGTATTCTTGGAATTAACTCCTTAGACACACAGTTTGGCTTAAGTGAAAACGATTGGGAAGTTGTACAAATAAAAAAAGCAATGATCAAGGCTTCTAAAAAAGTAATCTGTATTGGTATCTCAGAAAAATTAAATTCTCAACAAAAAATTAAAGTGGCCGACATAAAAGACATTGATATTTTAATTACAGAATTAGACCCTAATGATCCCCTATTAGACCCCTATAAAAAAAATGAAATTCTCATCTATTAATAATTAAAACACAGTTATGAAACTACAAAAAACAAAAAAGCCTTATTTAAACAGGCTTATGATGGTTTTAGTACTGTTGTCAGGTATAACCATTACCAGCTTTGCACAAGTTGTAATAAGCGGTAAGGTTACGAACCAAAAAGACAATAGTACTATTGAGGGAATATCTATTGTTATCAAAGGCACCAACAAAGGCGTCAATACTGATAATAATGGTACTTTCTCCATTACACACAATGCCAGCGGTGTGATTACATTAAACGCTTCGGGCGTTGGATTTAAAAGTCAAGATATTACAGTAGATACCAAGGGTAATACTAAGAATATCAATATTGCTCTAGTAGAACAATATTCAAAATTAGACGAAGTGGTTGTTACGGGTACTTCCGCCGGAACTACTAAAAGACAATTAGGTAGCTATGTAAGTACTGTATCTGCAGATGAACTTAGTACAAGTGGTTCTTCCAATGTACTAGCTGCCTTACAAGGAAAAACAGCAGGTGCTCAAATTAGTCAAAATAGTGGTGACCCTGCAGGTGGTGTTTCTGTTAGATTAAGAGGTACTAGTTCAGTACTCTCTTCTTCAGAACCATTATACATTGTTGATGGAGTAATCATTAATAATGCTACTAACAGAGTAACCAATACATCAGGCAACTATGATGGTAACAACTTCGTAGGAAGCATTGGTCAAAACAGAATGGTAGATATTAATCCTGCCGACATTGATCATATTGAGGTATTGAATGGTGCTGCTGCCGCTGCTACTTATGGTAGTAGAGCGAATGCTGGGGTTATTCAAATTTTTACAAAAAGAGGTAAGACAGGTGCTCCGAAAATTAGCTTCTCTTCTTCTTATTTAAATAGCTCTTTAAGAAAAAAATTAGAGGTTAACCAATCACCAACCAAATTTGGCGGACCTACTGATGGCGTGGGTGCATTAACACAAGACATCATTACAGCTCCATTAGCTACCAATACTACTGCAGTTACAAGATATGATTATCAAGATTATATTTTTAGAACAGCTACTGGAACAGACAATACCATTTCAATAAGTGGTGGTACAGATAAAACTAAATATTATTTTGGTGGATCTTACTTCTTCAATCAAGGTATCATTAACAATACCGATTTCCAAAGATTTAGCTTTAGAACCAATATTGACCAAACAGTCAATAAATGGATTAGCATGAATTTAGGTATTAACTATACCAATTCAGGAGCAAATGAAAAACCAGATGGTCAATCATTCTTCTCTCCTACTAACTCTATTACCATTATCGGTAACTTCCATAATATATGGGAAAGAGACGCAAATGGTAACATAAAAGCAATTGGTGAAAGAGGTAGAGTAAACCCTGTTTCTGTTATGGAAGATATCAAACAAAAACAAGCAACAAACAGAGTCATTTCTAATTTTGGTATTAAGGTAAAGCCCATCAAACATTTATCTGTTGATTACTTAATGGGTATTGATAACTACTCTCAAACAGGTACAACTTATATCCCTCCTTATGCATACAACGCAAGTACAGGATTTTACGGAGGTGGCGCTACACTAGATCCTACACAAAATGGATATGCTAGTGCTGCAAGTAATAGCTTCTTCCAAATTAACCATGATTTAAATGCCAACTATAACATTGATATCACGCGCGATATCAATTCAACAACACAAGTTGGTTTTTCTCAACAATACGAGAAAAATAATTACATCTTATTCCAAGGAAGAGGATTTGCTCCTTTTATTCAAACAGTAAATGGCGCAAGTACCATTTTACCTGGTGTGGATGATAGAAGCGAAATTTCAGTTTCTGGTACTTATATTCAACAAAACTTTAAATACAGAAACTACTTATTCTTAACAGGTGCCATTAGAAATGATGGCTCAAGTGTATTTGGCGCTAACCAACGTAATCAAACTTACAAAAAAGGAAGTTTGAGTTTTGTGGTATCTAGCACTGATACTTGGAATAATTTAGGTATTTCAAAAGTGATTGATTTATTGAAAGTAAGAGCAGCCTATGGTGAAAGTGGAAACTTAACAGGTATTGGCGCTTATTCTAGATTCAACTCTTATAGTTCCAATTCATTCTTAGGTCGTAGCGCATTAAACTCAAGCTCTACACTTGCTAATGAAAATGTAAAACCAGAAAGACAAGCAGAAACAGAATTTGGATTGGACTTAGGTGCATTTAATAACAGAGTAGGTTTAACAGTGAACGTTTATAATAAAAAGGTTACCGATTTATTAATTAACAGACAATTATCTCCTACCAATGGATTTTCTAGTGTATTAGACAATTTTGGTTCATTAGAAAACAAAGGATATGAGATAATGTTAAGTTTAACACCAGTTCAAACAAAAAATTTGAAATGGGAAATGACCACTATTTACAACCACAATGAAAACAAAGCTTTAAAAATTGGTCAAGCCTTAACATTATTAAGCACGAATGCTGGAGCACCAATTGCTATTATTGAAGGTCAGCCTATTGGCGTATTCTACGGAACTTATTTTTCTAGAAACGCTGATGGTTCTTACTTAACAAATACAGCTGGTATACCACAAACAGCAAAAGGAACACAAACTGCTGTGACAAATCCAACAGAAGCGAAGGACGCTAATGGCCTACCAACTGGAACTGTACTTAGAAAAGTAATTGGTAATCCTAATCCCGATTATACTGGTAGCATCGTCAATGAAGTTACTTATAAGAAGTTATCATTAAGAGCACAAGTTGATTTTGTAAAAGGTGTGGATGTATTTAACGCAGATTTTAGAACTCGTCAAGGTGTAGGTAACGGTAAAGTAGCTGAACAAGAACAAAGAGGAACTATTCCAAGAGGCTTCATTACAGGTGTTTACGCCATTGAAGAATGGAGAGTTGATAAAGGAGACTACGTTAAATTACGTGAATTATCTTTAAGCTATAATTTAGGCAAGGTAGCCTTTGCTAATAATTTAAGTATCAACTTTAGTGGAAGAAATCTAATTTCATGGGATAACTATAAAGGATACGATCCAGAAGTAAACGCAGCAGGTCAAAGCACCTTATTAAGAGGTATTGACTTTGGATCTACTCCTATCCCACGTTCATTCAGTTTTGGAATAAAAGCTGATTTCTAAATCTTCATTAAAAAAAATAATTGACATGAAAAAGATTCAATATATCATACAAACCACTTTCTTGCTGGGGATAATTTCCCTTACAAGTTGTAAGAAAGATTTCGTTAACCCTAACGCCCCTACGACCGACCAAGTATTTAGTTCATCTAGAGGTTTAGTAGGTGTTAACATAGGAAATCAAAGAACCTATTCATTAGGTGGTGCTTCTGTAATATATAGCGTGGTCACTACCAACGCTTTTGCTACCAACGAAGTTATCTTAATGAACTCTGGTAATACCGCAGAATTTCAATTTAGTAAAGGTGGTGCTTCTGTAGATGCCACTAATACTGTTTTAGCCAATGCATGGACCAATGCAAACAAAGTAATTTATGATGCAAACTCAGTAATAGCTGCTGCTGCATCTTTAAATGATAAAAGTTATGCAAGTGGGCTTATAGCACATGCTTCTATCCTAAAAGCGTTAGCCATGGGTAGTTTATCCATGTTATGGGAAAAAGTTCCAGATAGCATTGGTGTAAATGTAACCTTCTCAGATAGAATGGTGGGCTATGCAAGAGCCATTGCTGTTTTGGATAACGCCATTAACGCAGTGAAAGCAAATCCAATTAGTGCAACGTACAGTTCTGATGCCATTGCTGGTCTTGATTATTTAAATACATTGTATGCATTAAAAGCAAGGTATTCAGCATTCTCAGGAAAATATAGCGATGCATTAGCTGCTGCTAATTTAGTAGACCTTACAAAAAAATCTACTTTCAATTTTGATGCAGTAAGCACGAATCCAATTTTCACTACCGTTACTTCAACAAATAACGTGTACCAAGCAATTGATTCAACCTTAGGCTTACCAGCTTCTTTAGCACCTACAGCAGGAGATGGTAGAATTGCATTTTACACTTCTATCAATGCTACGATTAACCCAAGATATAGAATTAATGGATTTTACAACGGAACTACAACAGGTATCCCTGTTTACTTACCTAGTGAAATGACATTAATTAAAGCTGAAGCTTATGCTAGAGCAAACGATCTAACAAATGCTTTAACTGAGTTAAATAAAGTAGTCACTAAAACAGCTGCTGCAGATCCATTTAAAATTGGCGCTAACTTAGCTGCATCGACTGCTTCTACGCAAGATGCCTTACTTACAGAAATATACAAAAACCGTTGTATAGAATTGTATATGTCTGGCTTGAAAATAGAAGACATGCGCAGATTCGGAAGACCTACTAGTGAAATGAAACGTAAATTCTTCCCTTATCCATTTAAGGAAAGAGATGGTAATACCAATACGCCTACAGATCCTAGTTTTTAATGAACTTAAAATTATAAATGAATATGCCTAACACTTTTAAAAGAACTACCGAAGAATCTTCACTATATAATAATATTGAGCATTTATCTACTAATGAGATATTGACTAATATTAATAAAGAAGATCAGAAGGTAGCTTATGAAGTTGAAAAAGTGATTCAACCTATTCAATTATTAGTAGATGCAGTAACTGAAAAGCTAAGAAATGGAGGAAGATTATTTTATATTGGCGCTGGTACTAGTGGCCGACTTGGACTAGTAGATGCCAGTGAATGCCCCCCCACTTTTGGCGTACCAAGTGATTTAGTAATAGGTGTGATTGCTGGCGGACATCAAGCCATGTTTCAAGCAGTGGAAAATGCCGAAGATGATTTCGAACAAGGCTGGTTAGATCTACAAGTTTATAAAATATCCAATTTAGATATAGTGGTGGGTATCGCTGCAAGCGGTACCACACCCTATGTCATAGGTGGATTAAGAAAATGTAGAGCTGCTGGTATTGCCACTGGTAGCATTAGTTGTAATAAAAATTGTCCTGTTTCTAAAGAAGCGGACTTCCCTATTGAGGTAGTGGTAGGTCCGGAATTTATTACTGGAAGTACAAGAATGAAAAGCGGAACCGCACAAAAAATGGTTTTGAATATGCTCTCTACTTCAGTAATGATTAAGCTTGGAAGAATTAAAGGCAATAAAATGGTGAATATGCAACTAACCAATCAAAAGCTTTTTGATCGAGGCGTAAAAATGATCATGGAAGAAATTGAAACATGTGATCAACAAAAAGCCACTGACCTATTAACTAAATATGGTTCTGTAAAAAAATCCATTGAAATGGCGAATGCTTAAAAAATTTAGACTAGTCGCATAGTATAAATTGGTGTTTAAAAACATCATAAAAGGCCTGCAGTAGCGGGCCTTTTTTATGTATATCGAATTATTGAGGCAGACTAATCTTACCAAAGCTGGTAGCTATTTTAGTGGCATTCCCACCCGCAAGCATTGGTGTTCCAGCCACTGTTTCATTAGCTAATAAGGCAAATAAAATGGCTTCTTTAGCATCGGGCTGAATACCTATAGCATCAGAACTTTGTATAGAGGCTTTAGGAAGCAAAGATTTTAAATGTTCAATAACATGTAAATTATGTATTCCTCCCCCGCTTGCATAAATAGTGTACTCATCGGTACTTGGCACCATTCTATTAATCGCATCTGCAATGGTTTCTGCAGTTAATCTATTAAGCGTAGCCATTATATCTTCAGGTGAAATAGTTGTATTACTTGATACCAATTGTGCTTCTTCAATAAAGCTTAGATTAAAAAGTTCAGGTCCAATTGTTTTAGGAAAACTTAATGCAAAAAAAGAGTTTTCTTTCATGGCCTTTAATAAATCATTATTCACCATTCCTTTTTTTGCCATCTCCCCATCTTTATCATAGGCTTTATTAAAATGTACTCTCATAAAAGTATCCATAAGTGTATTGCCTGGTCCGGTATCGGTGGAAAATACTTGATTAAATTCACCATTGGCGGGTAAATAAGTAAAATTAGCAATGCCACCTATATTTAATAGCAGTCTATTCTCTTTTGGATGCGTGGCAATTAAGTAGTCTCCATATACTGCTAAAGGAGCGCCTTCTCCCCCTGCTGCAATATGTTTTTGTCTAAAATCGCTAATGGTAATAATGCCAGTATGCACTGCTAAATGATCTCCATCTCCTATTTGCAAAGTAGCTGGTCCAAATGCATCTAAAGGATGTAAAGATTTGGGTGCATGATAAACAGTTTGGCCATGACTTGCTATTAAATCAACAGAGGATGCAGGTATTTGCCAAGATGCTAAAGTATCATTAATCATTTTAGCATTCTCTATAGCTATCCAAGGGTTTAATAAAGTTAATTTCTCTAGAGATACAGATTGTTTTGAAAAAACAGATAATATCTCTTGTTTCATGGACTGCGTATAGGGAACAGTGGTAAATTTCAACAAAGAAAAGCTTGTATTTTTTCCTGAACCTGTCATCTCACAAAGCGCAATATCTAAGCCATCCAAAGATGTGCCACTCATTAATCCCAATATTTTTCTACTAGGTTTTTGAGCTATTTCATATAGTTTCTGAATACTGGGATGCATATACCAAAGATACGAAATGGGCTTGTAAATGCTTCCAATTAACAGCAATCTGCCAATTTTCCACACCTTTCTAAAAGCCTTCAAATTCAATGTCTTATAGTGTAACTTTACCTTTAATAAACAATAGTTATGCTTAAAGTGGGCGTGTTTGGAGTGGGGCATTTAGGGAAATACCATTTGAATAACTGGAAAGAAATTCCTGAGGTAAGTTTAGTGGGATTTTTTGATCCCAATAATGATAACGCCAAAGAAGTAGAGAAAACCTATGGCTTGAAAAGGTTTATGGACGAAGAAGCCTTCATTGCCGCCTGTGATATCATTGATATTGTTACCCCTACCCAACATCATTTTCCTGTTTGTGAAATGGCTATTAAAATGGGTAAGCATGTTTTTGTAGAAAAACCAATGGCCAATACTATTGAAGAAGGAAAGGCCATTGTAAATATGGTGAAAGAGGCCAATGTAAAATTACAAGTGGGTCATGTAGAAAGGTTCAACCCTGCTTATACTGCATTAAAAAATGCTACATTGAACCCTTTGTTTATAGAAGTACACCGTTTAGCCCAGTTTAATCCAAGAGGTACTGAGGTAAGTGTCATATTCGATTTAATGATACACGATATTGATATTATTTTAAGTATTGTAAAAAGTGATATTAAAAATATTTCTGCAAGTGGTGTAGCAGTACTTACCGATACGCCCGATATTGCGAACGTAAGAATAGAATTCAATAATGGCTGTGTGGCTAATTTAACAAGTAGTAGAATTAGCATGAAAAAAATGCGTAAAATAAGACTATTTCAAAAAGATGCCTATATAGGTATTGACTTTTTAGAAAAAAATACTGAAATTATTAAATTGAAAAAGCCAGAGGATCCTGAAACCTTCTCTTTTGATATTGAAACACATCAGGGTACTAAAACTATTTCTATAGAGAACCCCGTAATTGAAAATGGTAAT
>CANCRC010000015.1 GCA_947380435.1 Chitinophagaceae bacterium | reverse complement strand
GTAAAATGTAAAGCCATGAAAAATCAAATACTCATAGCTGTTGATTTAAGTGAATCCTCAGACCTTGTTATTCAAAAAGGAATGGAGCTTGCTATTAAAATGGAGGCTTCCGTAATTCTAAGTTCCGTGATACCTATGTATGTAGATTATCTGCAATCGCAAATGTCCATGGTACCTACTCCTTGGGATGAAATTTATACTGCACAAAAAGAAGCTGCCATTAAAGAACTTACGCTGGTTCAAAAAAAATATCCCAATACACCTATTGAAATTTTTGTAGAAGTGGGCAATGCTAAAGATGTAGTTATTGAAAAGGCCATCATGGATAAGGTTGACTATATCGTAGTGGGCACGCATGGCCGTACTGGTTTTTCGCATGTGGTCATGGGAAGTACCGCTGAATATATAGTAAGGCATGCGACTATGCCTGTGATGGTGGTGCCTATGAAATAAATCAGTTTATAAATAATTCGATTAGTATTTAATTTTAGTTATTTTTGATTTTTAAAATTTATAAAAATTGGTCTCATGGTTACTAATTTGACTATTAAATTAGACGAGCATATTGTTGAAAGAGCTAAGATGTATGCTAAAGAAAGAAACACAAGTTTACCCAAGTTAGTTTCCAACTACTTTCATGAATTAACTATGGAAAGTAGCGAAGAAGAAGAGATATCACCATTGATACAAAGCTTATCAGGAATTGTTCCATATATTAGTGAGAAAGATGAAAAAGAAATGTATACTCACTATTTAATTGGGGCACATAAATAATTGGACAAATTGCTACGCAATTTTATCAATGCATCTCCAATACAAAAATCAAGCAAGCTTGTTTTTGCCTTGTCGATACATTGAGCTCGTTTCACTCGCTGCTTCTCGGGTATAAAAAAACCATCCCGAATTATCGAGATGGCTTCTTTTTTCTTTGGTTGCCCGACCTGGATTCGAACCAAGACAAACTGCACCAAAAACAGTCGTACTACCATTATACTATCAGGCAATCCTATGCCATTCTTAGAATGGACTGCAAAAATAGGGTTCGGCGTAAAATTTTCCAAATAATAATGACATTTCAGGCCATTATTATGAAATTGGCTTAACTTAAGCTTTCAAATACATTTTTAAACCAAAAATTGAATTTTATGGGAATTAAATTAACACTTTTAAGCGCATTTTTTGCTTGTTTATTTTTGATGTCATTTAGAGGGGAAAAGAAAAAGAAAGTGGTCTTTTTTGGCGATTCTATTACTGAAGCGGCTGTAAATAAAGGGGGATATATAGATGTTTTACAAAATATGATTACAGCAAATGGTGCTGCCGATAAATTTGAATTAAATGGAGCTGGGATAAGTGGTAATAAAATTTATGATTTGTATTTAAGAATAGAAAAAGATGTACTTGAAAAGAAACCCGATGTTGTGGTAATTTGGGTAGGGGTGAATGATGTATGGCATAAAGCAAGTTCTAATACAGGAACCGATTTTGATAAATTTGGTCGTTTCTATGATGCAGTGGTGAAAAAGATACAAGCCACTGGCGCCAAAGTAATAGTAGTTACACCTGCTGCTATTGGTGAAAAAAATGATTATTCCAATGCACAAGATGGTGATTTAAATGCTTACAGTAGTTGGATGAGAAAATATGTAAAAGAGAATGGCCTAGGTTTGGTTGATTTGAGATCTATTTTTCATGAGTATAGTGTAGCGCATAATCCAGAAAATAAAGACAGAAATATCTTAACTACAGATGGAGTGCACTTAAATGAAAAAGGAAACGCCTTAGTAGCAGAAGAGATGTGGAAGGCCTTGAAATAAAATAAATAAGCTTAATAAAGTCTAATAAAAAAGCAGCAAGTGTAAATTTGCTGCTTTTTTTATGAGGTATAATTAGGAGTTTAATAAAATAGTTAGACTATTAATCTGCAATCACTAAATAATAATTCTTTTTACCCTTTTGTAATAAGATATATTTTCCTTGTAATAATTGAGCCTTGGTAACACTGGTAAAATCGGCACCTATTTTTTCTTTATTAATGCCAATACCGCCGCTCTGCCACATTTTACGGGCTTCGCCCTTGCTTGGGAATATTTTTGTATCAGCTAGTAAGCTTACTAAGTCATAGCCTTCTGTAAGTTGCGCAAGTGTTACATTAACTGTGGGCACACCTTCCATTACTTGTAATAACTGTGCTTCGTTTAAAGACTGTAATACTTCAGTAGTAGCGTTTCCAAATAAAATTTCAGTGGCACGAATAGCAAAATTCAAATCTTCTTCGCTATGTACTAATTTAGTTAATTCAGCCGCTAAGTTTTTTTGTAAAATTCTTTCTTGTGGCGCTAGTTCGTGGTCTGCAATTAATTTATCAATGGTATCAAAAGGAAGTAGTGTAAATATCTTAATCCATTTTTTTGCGTCTTCATCGCTTGCATTTAACCAGAACTGATAAAACTGATAAGGAGAAGTTTTATTCGCATCTAACCATATATTTCCTTTCTCTGTTTTACCAAACTTACCTCCATCGGCCTTTGTAATTAAAGGGCAAGTAAAAGCAAATGCTTCACCACCCATTTTGCGTCGAACCAATTCAGTACCGGTAGTAATATTGCCCCACTGGTCACTACCACCCATTTGTACTTTACAATTTTTATTTTTATACAACCAATAAAAATCATAGCCCTGTACTAATTGGTAAGTGAATTCAGTAAAGCTCATACCTGTATCGCCTTCAATTCTTTTTTTCACACTATCCTTGGCCATCATATAGTTCACCGTAATATGCTTACCCACATCTCTTATAAAATCTAAGAAATTAAAATTTTTAAACCAATCGTAGTTATTCACCATTTCAGCCGCGTTCGAAAGGCTAGGATCAAAATTTAAAAAATGCGCTAATTGTTTTTGAACCCCTGCTAAATTAAATTGTAAAGTTTCTTCGCTTAATAAATTACGCTCTTCACTTTTTCCACTTGGATCACCCACCATGCCCGTTGCACCACCAACCAATGCCACTGGTTTATGACCAGCTCTTTGTAAATGCACTAATAATAAAATAGGCACTAAGCTACCAATATGTAAACTATCCGAAGTAGGATCAAACCCGATATAACCAGCAACTTGTTCTTTTTCGAACAGCTCTTCTGTGCCTGGCATAATATCTTGAATCATACCTCTCCAACGTAGTTCTTGTATTAAAGTCATATTCTATATACTTTAGGCAAAAATAACTACTAAAATGCAATAATTTCGCATCATGAACCCAACAACTCCAACAATTGGTGACGGAACCAGAATTTTACACTTTTTAGTAGATACTATTATTATCTCTATTCTTGCCTATTTAGTCTATGGATGGTGGAATTTCTATGTAATGTATTGGAACTATACCCCCATTCGTTTTGGCCCCTTCTTTTTTGGAACCATGTGGGCCTACTTGTTTTTATTTGAGTTTATCTTTCAACGTACCCCGGCTAAATGGTTCACGGGCACAAAAGTGGTGAATGAAAAAGGGGGCAGGGCCAATATTTTTCAAATCTTTCTAAGAACAACTATACACTGCACTATCATCTCCATGCTTGGACTTGCTTGGAATGGCCAACCTTTTCATGATACCTTTTCAAAAACAAAATTAATTTACGCAGCAAAGCAGGTTCTATAAATTGAAGTGGTATATGTATAGTTATAAATCTTTCCTCAATTCATAAGGTATAAACAAGCCTGTATTGTACATTTGTAAAATTTTTTAAATGGCTAAGATTGGAATTAATATTGCTACAGGTAGTTTACAACAAGCTGAAATTATAGTAGGCATTGACTTGGGCACCACCAATAGCTTAGTGGCCATTATTCATCCTGAAACAAAATTACCCACTGCACTTAAAGAATTTGACGGCAGTAGTATTGTGCCAAGCATTGTGCACTTCGATGCTTTTGGAAATGCAGAAGTGGGAGCGAATGCGAAACCTTATTTAGAATCTGATCCCGCTAATACCATTTTTAGTGCGAAGCGTTTAATGGGAAAAAGTTATAAAGACATTCGTGCACATCAAGATTTTTTTGCTTACAAAATTATTGATGACAATAGAGATAGTTTAGTGAAAGTGCAAGTGGGTTCTACTTTTTATTCCCCCATCGATTTATCTTCTTATATATTGGTAGAATTAAAAAAGCGTGCAGAACATATTTTAAAAACACCAGTTACCAAAGCAGTTATTACAGTGCCTGCTTATTTTAACGATACACAAAGGCAAGCCACAAGAGATGCAGGTAAACTAGCTGGGCTAGATGTACTTCGAATTATTAATGAACCTACTGCGGCAAGTTTGGCTTATGGCCTAGGCATGGATCCTACAGAAGAAAAAACCATTGCAGTCTATGATTTAGGCGGAGGTACATTTGATATTTCTATTTTAAAAATAGCCAACGGTATATTTGAAGTATTGAGTACCAATGGAGATACTTATTTAGGAGGAGATGATCTAGACCGCGCTATTATTGAATATTGGATGAAGCAAATGGGGGTAGAAAATTTAGAAGACCATAAAAATCTAAAGCAAGAATTAAGACTTTGTGCAGAGCAAGCAAAAATTGCTTTATCGAATGCTGATTTTTTTGAAACAACATTTGCAGGAGAAAAAATTTCTATAACGAAAGAAGTATTTGAAAAATTAATTGAACCTATCGTTGCAAAAACAATTGACTGCTGTAAGTTGGCCATGAAAGATGCAGCACTTGATATAAAAGATATTACCACAGTATTAATGGTAGGAGGTAGTACCCGTGTGCCACTTGTGAAAAAAACAGTGTCTACTTTTTTTAATCAAGCAGTGAATGATTCAGTAAATCCAGATGAAGTAGTAGCCTTAGGCGCTGCTGTGCAAGCCGATATCTTATCGGGTAATAATCAGAACATGTTGTTGTTAGATATAACGCCATTAAGTTTAGGTATTGAAACCATGGGTGGATTAATGGATGTACTTCTTCCACGCAATTCAAAAATTCCTACGAAAACTTCAAGACAATACACTACACAAAAAGATGCACAATCAGGAATAAATATTTCAGTGTATCAAGGTGAAAGAGATTTAGTAAAAGACAATCGACAATTAGGCGCCTTTACATTAACAGGTATTCCTTCTATGCCAGCAGGTCTTCCTAAAGTAGAAGTAAGTTTTTTAATTAATGCCGATGGCATTTTACAAGTAAGTGCGAAAGAATTAAGAAGTGGTGTTTCACAAAGTATAGATATTAAACCTCAATACGGATTAACCGATGAGGAAGTGGAGCAAAGACTACTTGAAAGTTTAACCCATGCCAAAGAAGATATAGCAACAAGAGCACTCGTAGAGGCAAGCACCGAGGCGGAACAAATGTTATCGGTTACCGAAAAGTTTATGATGAAAAATGCGGCCTTATTATCTAAAGAAGAGATGACCGCCACCGCTAATGCCATGCAAGCCTTACAATTAGCCATTACCATGGCTGATAAGAACCTTATTCAGGAGAAAACCGAGGCTTTAAACGACCTAACCCGTCCTTTTGCTGAAAGGGTCATGGACCAGGCCATCTCTGGAGCCTTAAAAGGTAGGGGGATAGACGATAAAAACCTCTAGTAAATTTGGTATTTTCAAAACTAATCCTATCTTTGCTTTCCTAAAAAAAGCCTGAGGAGGTATATATATTATGTTAATAATTGATTCAAAAGACTGCGAGAACATTGACAAAGCGTTAAAAAAGTACAAAAAGAAGTTTGAAAAAAGCAAGACTTTATTAAACTTACGTGCACGTCAAGCATTTGTGAAACCATCGGTTAAACGTCGTTTCGAAGTGTTGAAAGCTGTCTATAAGCAACAAATTTTCAGCGGAAAAATCGAAGGATAATTCTTTATCCCTCTGTTTTTCTCTAATGATATTAAAGCCCAAGCTAGGTTCGCCTTGTTTGGGCTTTTAGATTCTATCAGTTTTAGTTTCTGCCTCTTTCAGATTCACCCTACATGCCTTACCTTTATAAGGCAATGAATTTTCAAACCCGCTATACTCCCTTAAACGCCTTTCTGGCTTATCTCCAATTCGAGAAGCGCTATTCCTTGCATACCATCACCGCCTATTCTAATGACCTCATTCAGTTCTTTGATTTTGTGGAAACTCAGTATGAAGGACTAGGCTTTGATCAAATCACGGGCACCATGGTGCGTTCTTGGTTGGCTAACATGAAAGAGGAAGAAATGACGGGTAAGAGTTTAAATAGAAAAATATCTTCTTTAAAATCTTTTTATAAGTATCAAATTCAGCAAGGCAAAATTACCAAGAGCCCGATGGAAACGGTAATAAGTCCTAAAATTAGTAAACGACTTCCCGCATTTGTGGCTGAGAATGATATGGAACAATTATTTGTTAATTTATCTTTTGCAGAAGGGTGGAAGGGCTATACAGAAAAAATGGTCATACAGCTTTTTTATGCAACCGGTATGCGTTTAAGTGAACTCATTGGATGTAAAGAAAATCAATTAGATATTTCTAAAAGAATTATAAAAGTATTAGGAAAAGGAAACAAAGAAAGAATGCTTCCTATTAATCCTGAATTAGCGAATGAATTAAAAAAGTATATAGCCCAAAAACCTAAAGAAGCTTTAGGCAACCCTTCTTTATTTGTAACAGAAAAAGGAAAGTCCTTACAACCTAAAGCGGTCTATACATTTGTTAAATTTTATTTATCGCAGGTAACCACTTTGCAAAAGAAAAGTCCGCACGTGTTAAGACATAGTTTTGCAACGCATTTAATGAATAATGGCGCCGATCTCAATGCCGTAAAGGAATTGCTAGGCCATAGCAGCTTAGCGGCCACGCAGGTATACACGCATAACACTATTGAAAAGTTAAAAGAAGTTTTTGCCAAAGCGCATCCCAAAGCCTAAGTAAAATCAGCATCGGTCTTGCAAAAAAATGATTCTAATCATCTTTCTGTCTATCTGCTTAAGAGCGAATCATAAAATTTTCTTAAATCATTTTTATTCTTGAAATTATTTACAAATTGTAGTAACTTACTAGTGCAGGTGTAAGTGATGTTATTACCTGGTCAGTTCTTTATATTTTATTATCCTTTAAATTTAATTGTATGAACATCAACATTCAGACAGTGCACTTTGATGCAGACCAAAAACTATTAGAATTTGTTCACAAAAAATTAGACAAGTTGGTCACTTTTCATGATCGTATCACGAAGGTAGAAGTCTTTTTAAAAATGGAAAGTATGGCACATGCCATCAAAGACAAAGTAGTAGAGATTAAAATTCATATTCCTAAACAGGATTGTTTTGTCAAAGCCACTGCAAAAACTTTTCAAACATCCTTCGACCGAGCTTTTGATTCTATCACCAATCAACTTAAAAAGAAAAAACAGCGCATAGCCGCATAAAAAATAAAAGATATTCAATCAAACATAGTACTGCCCACTGTTTTGTTTTTAACAAGAGAGTGGGCATTTTTTATTCCCTTATTTGCTTGTTTTTTCTACTTGGAGGCATGAATTGGAGCTTATTTTGATTTTTACCTTGATTTTCAAGATAAAAACTGCCCTAAAATTTTGATAAATAAAGATTTCCATTACCTTTGCCATCCCAAAATTTGGGATAGTTCTTTTATGTCTTGCCGGAATAGCTCAGTTGGTAGAGCAGCTGATTTGTAATCAGCAGGTCGCGGGTTCGAGTCCCATTTCCGGCTCAGTTAAATTAGGGGCAGATGGCCGAGTGGTTAAAGGCGACAGACTGTAAATCTGTTCTCTCACGAGTACGTAGGTTCGAACCCTACTCTGCCCACCAATTTTTTTCGTAACTTGCAGGCCTTACTGCATGCACGAATAGTTGATGGATGAATAGTTCTTTAAAGGGTTTAAATGCGGGAGTAGCTCATTTGGTAGAGCGATAGCCTTCCAAGCTATAGGTGGCCAGTTCGAGCCTGGTCTCCCGCTCCAATTGGTTTGTTGATGGGAACAATGGAAGCCGGTTAGATTATTGCCGTTGTGGCTCAGTGGTAGAGCACTTCCTTGGTAAGGAAGAGGTCGTGAGTTCAATTCTCATCAACGGCTCAAAAACTAGTAAAAAGCGTGAAAAAGAGCTGAAGTGTAAGAAAAAGTGAATAGAACTAGGTGGATTGAGTAGGTTGGTTTAATTTTGAAAGCTATGGTTGATGGACTCGGTGGTCTATTAACAGCAATTATAAAAATAACATAAAAACAAATAAAGATGTCTAAAGAGACCTTTAAGAGGGAGAAACCCCACGTAAACGTTGGAACTATTGGCCACGTTGACCATGGTAAAACAACATTAACTGCTGCCATCACAGATGTATTATCTAAAAGAGGCTTAGCAGCAAAGAAAAACTACGATGAAATTGACGGTGCACCCGAAGAGAAAGAGCGTGGTATCACTATCAATACAGCACACGTAGAATACCAAACTGACACTCGTCACTATGCGCACGTTGACTGTCCAGGTCACGCCGATTATGTTAAAAACATGATCACTGGTGCTGCACAGATGGATGGTGCTATTCTTGTAGTTGCGGCTACAGATGGTCCTATGCCACAAACGAAAGAGCATATCTTATTGGCTCGTCAAGTAGGTGTTCCTCAAATCGTAGTTTTCATGAACAAAGTTGACTTAGTTGATGATCCTGAATTATTAGACTTAGTTGAAATGGAAGTTCGTGATTTATTAACTTCTTATGGATTTGATGGAGATAAAACGCCAATCATCCGTGGTTCTGCTACAGGTGCATTAGCTGGAGAACAAAAATGGTTAGATGCTGTAACTGAATTAATGAATGCAGTTGACACATACATTCCTTTGCCTCCTCGTCCTATCGATCAACCATTCTTAATGTCTGTAGAGGACGTATTCTCGATCACTGGTCGTGGAACAGTTGCTACAGGTCGTATTGAGCGTGGTATTGTTAAAGTAGGTGAAGCAGTAGAAATCGTAGGTTTGATGGATGCTCCAATGAGCTCAACTGTAACAGGTGTTGAGATGTTCAAAAAATTATTGGATCAAGGTCAAGCTGGTGATAACGCAGGTTTATTATTACGTGGTATTGAGAAAAAAGATATCCGTCGTGGTATGGTAATTTGCGCACCAAAAACTATTACTCCACATACAGACTTCAAATGTGAAGTATACGTATTATCAAAAGAAGAAGGTGGACGTCATACTCCATTCTTTAATAAATACCGTCCTCAATTCTACTTCCGTACTACGGATGTTACTGGAGAGTGTTCTTTACCAGAAGGAACTGAGATGGTAATGCCAGGTGATAACGTTAGCTTAACTGTAAAGTTAATCCAACCTATCGCGATGGAAAAAGGTCTTAAGTTCGCTATCCGTGAGGGTGGTAGAACTGTAGGAGCTGGTCAAGTTACTGAGATTATTAAGTAATTGAACTAAATATATAAATTAAAAGTCTTTGGCTTTAGCGCAAGCTAGGACCAGAGACTTTTGGTTCATACGGGCATAGTGCAACGGTAGCATACGGGTCTCCAAAACCTTTGATCTGGGTTCGAATCCTAGTGCCCGTGCTAATATTTATAGCAGAATGGCTATATTTATCAAAATTGGATTAAAAAAAATTGAATAGAAATGAACAAGATTGCTAATTATTTTAAAGAAAGCTACATCGAGTTGCAAGAAAAAGTGACTTGGCCTACATGGGCTAATTTACAACAAAGCACAGTGATAGTTTTGGTAGCAACCATTATCATTACAGCTTTAGTTTGGGTGATGGATTTTTCAAGCAACCAATTATTAAAGTTGATATACTCATTATTTAAGTAAGATGGAAACAGAAGTTTTAAATACGGTCGAAACCCCTGCAACGCCTGTGGCTGCTGCTTTAGAGACAAAGTGGTATGTACTTCGTGTAGTAAGTGGTAAAGAAAAAAAGATTAAAGAATACCTGGATAAAGACATTGTTAGAAATAATTGGACGAACATTATTAAGCAAGTTTTTTTACCAATGGAGAAAGTGTATAAAGTGCAAAACGGTAAAAAAGTAATGCGCGAAAAAAACTATTTTCCTGGTTATGTAATGATGGAAGTGGTCGATACCAACAACGGCGGGCGTTTACCTGATGACATCGTAATGTCTATTAGTAATGTTACCAACGTAATGCATTTTTTGACCGATGGTAAAGGGTCAAAAGGAAATATTATCTGTTTGAGAAAATCTGAAGTAAACAAAATGTTAGGCAAGGTGGACGAAATGAACGACTTAGGTGGTTCTATCAGCGAGCCATTCATTTTGGGTGAAACAGTTAAAATAATTGAGGGACCTTTCAATGACTTTAATGGTGTCATAGAAGAGGTGAATGAAGAAAAGAAGAAATTGAAAGTGACCGTAAAAATATTCGGTCGATCTACTCCAGTGGAATTAAGTTTCATGCAGGTAGAAAAACTGAGTTAGAAGGAAAAAGGTAAAAAAAAGTCCCTTCTCGAGCAATCGGGGAGGGATTTTTTTTGGCCAAATGCCAAGAATCTCGTACTTTCGCCCTCCAATTTACAGTTTTCGGACTGTGGGTATTTGGGAGTATCTGCATAATGTAGGTACGCTTAACCAAAAAAAACATAAAAAATGGCAAAAGAAATCTCTGGCTATGTGAAGCTGCAGGTTAAAGGCGGTCAAGCCAACCCAGCACCTCCAGTAGGTCCAGCCCTTGGTTCTAAAGGGGTAAACATCATGGAGTTCTGTAAGCAATTCAATGCAAGAACTCAAGATAAACAAGGTAAGGTTGTTCCTGTATTAATTACAGTGTATACCGACAAATCATTTGACTTTGTTATCAAAACTGCACCAGCTCCAGTTCAATTAATGGAAGCTGCAAAAATTCAAAAAGGTTCTAAAGAAAGTAACCGTGATAAAGTGGGTAAAGTCACTTGGGCACAGGTTGAAGTTATTGCAAAAGATAAAATGGAAGACTTAAATGCCTTCACTTTAAATTCTGCAATGAGTATGGTTGCTGGAACTGCTCGTTCAATGGGTATTACTGTTGACGGTAAAGCACCTTGGGAAAACTAAATTTTATTCACCACAAATATTAATGAACAATGTCATTGACTAAAAAAAGAAAAGTTGCGGTAGCGAAGGTGGATAAAAATAAATTTTATTCCCTTAAAGATGCTTCTACACTTGTAAAAGAAATTAATTGTACAAAATTCGATAGCTCTGTTGATTTACACATTCGTTTAGGAGTAGATCCTAAGAAAGCCGATCAACAAGTGCGTGGAACAGTATCTCTTCCTCATGGAACAGGTCGTACTAAAAAAGTATTGGTATTATGTACTCCAGATAAAGAAGCTGCTGCGCGTGAAGCCGGTGCTGATTATGTTGGACTAGATGAGTTTGTAACAAAAATTGAAGGCGGTTGGGTAGATATGGATGTTATTATCGCTACTCCTTCAGTGATGCCAAAGATTGGTAAATTAGGTAAGGTTCTAGGACCTCGTAACTTAATGCCGAATCCAAAAACAGGAACGGTTACAAACGATGTAGCTGCTGCAGTAAACGAAGTAAAAGGCGGTAAGATCGCTTTCAAAGTTGACAAAGCAGGTATTGTACATGCTTCAATAGGTCGTGTATCTTTTTCTGCAGAAAAAATTGCAGAAAACAGTTCTGAGCTATTAAATGCAATCATCAAATTGAAACCTTCTTCTTCAAAAGGAACTTATTTGAAAGGAGTAAGCATGGCCTCTTCAATGAGCCCAGGCATTTCGTTGGAAACAAAATCATTAATGAACTAATCCTGGTGATCCGCAAGGATATGACCCGGGTAATAAAATAAAATTAGTTATGACCAAAGATCAAAAAAATGAAGTGATTGGACTTTTAAAAGAAAAGTTCTCTCAATATAATAACTTCTATATCACAGACACAGAATCTTTGAGCGTAGAACAAATTTCTAATTTACGTCGTACTTGTTTTAATAAGCAAGTAGAAGTTAAAGTAGCTAAAAATACTTTAATCCGTAAAGCTTTAGAAAGTTTGGACAGCGAGAAGTATGCAGGTTTGTTTGATTCATTAAATAATGTAACGGCATTAATGTTTGCAGAAAATCCAAAGGATCCAGCTGTAATTATTAGTGCTTTTAGAAAAGCAAACACAGGTGACAGACCAACATTAAAAGCAGCTTTCATCAACGGAGATATTTTCGTAGGTGACAACTCTTTAGATGCCTTAACTAAGATCAAGACGAAGAATGAATTGATTGGTGAGGTAATCGGATTGTTACAATCTCCTGCTAAGCGCGTTATTGCTGCATTATTAAACCATGCAGAAAACGGTTCTACTAAATCTGAAACTGAAGTAGTAGCGGCTGCCATCGAAGTGGCAGGCGAAACTGCTCAAGCAGCAGCGGTAGAAGTAGCAGTAGCAGAAGCTCCAGCAGCAGTTGAAGCTCCAGTAGCTGAAGCAGCTACAGAAGCACCAGCAGCTGAGGCAACTCCGGAAGCGTAAGCTTCCCCAAAAATTTTAATCACAGAAGACTCGAATGAGTTTCTGTTTTTATATTGTTATAATAATTTTTTTAAACCTTCCGCTGGAGCATTTGCTTTGAAAGCGGAAAAAATTGAAACAACATGGCAGACGTAAAAAAAATAGCCGAACAATTAGTAGGCTTAACAGTGAAAGAAGTTCAAGAGTTAGCAGATGTATTAAAAGCAGATTACGGTATCGAACCAGCAGCAGCTGCAGCAGTAGCAGTAGCAGGTGGTGGTGGTGCTGAAGCAGCAGCTGAAAAAACAGCTTTTGATGTAATCTTAACTAGTGCAGGTGCAAGCAAATTGAACGTAGTTAAAATCGTTAAAGATTTAACAGGTCTTGGCTTGAAAGAAGCTAAAGATTTAGTAGATGGCGCTCCTAAAGCAGTTAAAGAAGGCGTTTCTAAAGCAGAAGCTGATGAAATTGCTGGTAAATTAAAAGAAGCGGGTGCTGAGGTTGAAGTAAAGTAATTTACTAGACTTAGGTCCTAAAAATATAACCCTCCTTCGAGCAATCGGGGGAGGGTTCTTTTTTGCCCGTTGTTAAAAAAAGCCTAAGATTCGCCAAAGAGGGTAAAATAGGGGTGTTATATATAATAATTTACATATATTTTAATATATTATATAGCAAATAAATACAAATATAAATAAATTAAATATGTCATAAATGCTTATTTTGGCATTTTTTCTCAAAAAATCCTCAAAATCAATGCTTTTGGTATAAAATTTGTTTTTAAAAGTCCTCCTCTTTGCTTAACTTTGCAATCCTTTATTTTGGGCGTATAGTCTAGTGTACTAACCGTTTGGCGACAAATAGTTTTTATTCTTTTTTATACTTGAGAATATTCTACCAAAAATTATACTTCAATAAAACCTGGTTTATACCGTATGTCTACAACAAACTTGAACAACAGAGTCAACTTTGGTAAAATTAAACACGTTGCCGAAGCACCAGACTTACTTGACATTCAGTTAGAATCTTTCAAAGAATTCTTTCAGTTAGAAACAACACCTGATCGCAGAAATGTGGAAGGATTGTTCCGTGTGTTTAAGGAAAATTTTCCTATCACAGATACACGTAACATTTTCGTTTTAGAATTCTTGGATTATTTTATCGATCCACCACGCTACACAATTGATGAGTGTATGGAACGTGGTTTAACTTACGCTGTGCCATTAAAAGCAAAATTGCGTTTAAGTTGTAACGACGAGGAGCACGTTGACTTTCAGACAATCGTGCAAGATGTATTCTTAGGAAACATTCCTTACATGACACCAAGAGGTACATTTGTTATTAACGGAGCGGAGCGTGTTGTGGTATCACAATTACACCGTTCACCAGGCGTATTCTTTGGTCAATCAACACATCCTAACGGAACAAAAATATATTCTGCTCGTGTGATTCCTTTCAAAGGAGCATGGATGGAATTTGCAACCGATATCAACAACGTAATGTTTGCGTATATCGATCGTAAGAAAAAATTCCCTGTAACAACTTTACTTCGTTCAATTGGTTTTGAAACCGATAAAGACATTTTGGAATTATTCGGAATGGCGGATGAAGTAAAAGCAGATAAAAAAACTTTAGGTAATCAAATCGGACGCAAATTAGCTGCGCGTGTTTTAAGAACATGGGTAGAAGATTTCGTAGATGAGGATACTGGTGAGGTAGTAAGTATCGAGCGTAACGAAATCGTTTTGGAGCGTGATACAGTTTTAGACCAAGATGCGGTAAACCTTATCGTTGAAATGGGTGCGAAAAGTGTATTTATCCAAAAAGAAGACGTGGGTGGAGATTATGCTATCATCTACAATACATTAAACAAGGATACTTCTAACTCTGAGTTAGAAGCGGTTCAACATATTTACCGTCAATTACGTGGAGCAGATGCCCCAGATAATGAAACGGCTCGTGGAATCATTGACAAATTATTCTTCTCTGACAAACGTTATGATTTAGGAGAAGTTGGTCGTTACAAGATCAACAAAAAATTAGGTCATGATTTAACACAAGAGAAAAAAGTATTAACGAAGAACGATATCATTGAGATTGTTAAATATTTAGTGCGTTTAACCAATGCGAAAGCAGAGATTGACGATATTGATCATTTAAGCAATCGTCGTGTGCGTACAGTAGGAGAGCAATTGTATGCTCAGTTCGGTGTAGGTTTAGCGCGTATGGCGCGTACTATCCGTGAGCGTATGAACGTGCGTGATAACGAGGTATTTACTCCAGTGGATTTAATCAACGCGAGAACTTTATCTTCTGTTATCAACTCTTTCTTTGGTACTTCTCAATTGTCTCAGTTCTTAGACCAAACCAATCCTTTAAGTGAGATCACGCATAAGCGTCGTATCTCCGCTCTAGGACCCGGCGGTTTAAGTCGTGAGCGTGCAGGTTTCGAGGTGCGTGACGTACACTATTCACACTATGGTCGTTTGTGTACTATTGAAACACCAGAAGGACCCAACATTGGTTTGATTTCTACTTTGTGTGTACACGCAAAGATTAACGATATGGGCTTTATTGAAACACCTTACCGTAAAGTAGACAATGGTAAAGTGAGCTTAAAGCATTTAACTTATTTGAGTGCAGAAGAAGAGGATTCAGCAAAAATTGCACAAAGTAATGTTCCATTAAATGATAAGAATGAATTTTCTGAAGATAAAGTACCTTCTCGTGAAACAGGAGACTTCCCCATCTTAGATAAAGCAGATGTAGAATTTATGGATGTGGCTCCTAACCAAATTGTTGGTTTGAGTGCTTCCTTAATTCCATTCTTAGAACATGATGATGCGAACCGTGCTTTGATGGGATCAAACATGCAACGTCAAGCGGTACCATTAATTCGTCCAGAAGTACCTATCGTAGGAACTGGATTAGAAGGAAAGGCTGCTCGTGATGCACGTATTCAATTACATTCTGAAGGAGATGGTGTTATTGAATTTGTTGACGCAAATGAAATTCATGTGCGTTACAACCGTAACGATATTGATCGTTTAGTAAGTTTCAACGAAGACTTAATTATATATAAGTTAACTAAGTTCATTAAGACCAACCAATCTACTTGTATCAACTTGCGTCCTGCTGTGAAGAAAGGACAGAAAGTGAAGAAGGGAGATTTCTTAACAGAAGGATATGCTACTAAAGACGGTGAAGTGGCTTTAGGTCGTAACTTACAAGTGGCCTTCATGCCATGGAAGGGTTACAACTTTGAGGATGCTATCGTAATTAGTGAAAGAGTAGTACGTGAAGATTTATTTACATCAATACACATTGATGAATATGAATTAGAAGTACGTGATACTAAATTAGGAGAAGAAGAATTAACATCTGATATACCCAACGTTTCTGAAGAGGCTACAAAAGACTTAGATGAACATGGTATTATTCGTATTGGTGCTACAGTTAAAGAAGGAGATATATTAATAGGTAAGATTACACCTAAAGGTGAATCAGATCCTACTCCAGAAGAAAAATTATTGCGTGCCATCTTTGGTGACAAAGCAGGTGATGCAAAAGATGCTTCTTTAAAAGCACCGAACGGAACAGAGGGTGTGGTTATTGATAAAAAATTATTCCAACGTGCTAAGAAAGATAAGAGTGGTAAAGTGCGTGAAAAAGCATTGTTAGATAAAGTAGAGAAACAACATGAGCAAAACTTTACTTCATTAAAAGAATTGTTAATTGAAAAATTACAAACACTTTTAAAAGATCATACTACACCAGGTGTGGTAAATAATTTTGGAGAAACTTTAATTTCTAAAGGAAGCAAATTTAATGCGAAGAATTTAGCAACTATCGATTTCCAAAACGTTAACCCATTAGGTTGGACAGGTGATAAGAAGACCGATGATTTAATCAACACTTTATTACACAACTTCAGTATTAAATACAACGAAGAATTAGGTCGTTACAAGCGTGAGAAATTTAATATTTCTATTGGTGATGAATTACCAGCAGGTGTATTGAAATTAGCTAAAGTTTATTTAGCGGTTAAGCGTAAGTTGAAAGTAGGTGATAAGATGGCGGGCCGTCACGGTAACAAAGGTATTGTTGCTAAGATTGTTCGTGCAGAAGATATGCCATTCATGGAAGATGGAACACCAGTGGATATCGTATTGAATCCATTAGGGGTACCTTCTCGTATGAACTTGGGTCAAATCTATGAAACCATTTTAGGATGGACTGGTAAGAAGTTAGGTGTGAAATTTGCAACGCCAATTTTTGATGGTGCTAGCACTACAGAAATTGAAGAATTATGCGATAAAGCAAATATTCCTAATAACGGACATACTTATTTATATGATGGAGAAACAGGAGAACGCTTCCACCAAAAAACATCAGTGGGTGTGATCTACATGATCAAACTTCACCATATGGTGGATGATAAAATGCATGCTCGTTCTATCGGACCATACAGCTTAATCACACAACAACCATTAGGCGGTAAAGCGCAGTTTGGTGGTCAACGTTTTGGTGAGATGGAGGTATGGGCTTTAGAAGCATATGGTGCATCTAATATCCTACAAGAATTATTGACACTTAAATCTGATGATATCATCGGTAGAGCTAAGACATATGAAGCCATTGTAAAAGGCGAGAATATTCCTAAAGCTGGTATCCCTGAATCTTTCAATGTATTAGTACATGAATTGAGAGGCTTAGGTTTAGATTTAAAATTTGAATAATCAAGCATAACAGAAAACGAATTAATTCATTAACACCCTTTCTTAATAATATAATATGGCATTCAAAAAAGAGAATAGACAACGTCCCGCTTTTTCGCAAATCACTATTAGTTTGGCATCGCCTGACAATATTTTGGAAAGAAGTTTCGGAGAAGTCTTAAAACCTGAAACCATTAACTATCGTACTTACAAACCAGAGCGCGATGGTCTTTTCTGCGAGCGTATTTTTGGTCCAGTAAAGGATTACGAATGTGCTTGTGGTAAATATAAGCGTATCCGTTACAAGGGTATTGTTTGTGATAGATGTGGTGTAGAAGTAACTGAGAAAAAAGTACGTCGTGAGCGTATGGGCCACATTAAATTAGTGGTACCTGTAGTGCACATTTGGTACTTTAAGTCTTTGCCTAATAAAATAGGTTACTTGTTAGGAATGAGTTCTAAGAAATTAGAAACTATCATTTACTATGAGCGTTATGTAGTTATTCAACCAGGTATTAAAAGTGAATTCAAAGTAGCCGATTTATTAACTGAAGAGGAGTACTTAGACTTATTAGATACATTACCAAAAGAAAATCAATATTTACCTGACGACGATCCTCAAAAATTCGTTGCTAAAATGGGTGCCGATGCGGTACACGATTTATTAGGTTTATTAGATTTAGATGAATTAAGTTTCTCTTTACGTAATGCAGCAGCCAACGAAACTTCTCAACAACGTAAAGCAGATGCCTTAAAGCGTTTGAGCGTGGTAGAATCTTTCCGTGAAGCACAAACACATATTACCAACCGCCCAGAGTGGATGGTAATGAAATATATTCCTGTTATCCCACCAGAATTACGTCCATTGGTTCCATTGGATGGTGGTCGTTTCGCAAGTTCTGATTTGAACGATTTATATCGTCGTGTAATTATTCGTAACAATCGTTTAAAGCGTTTGTTAGAAATTAAAGCACCAGAAGTTATCTTGCGTAATGAGAAGCGTATGTTACAAGAGGCTATCGATTCTTTATTCGATAACTCTCGTAAATCAAATGCGGTGAAAGCAGAAGGTGGCCGTGCATTAAAATCTTTATCGGATGTATTGAAAGGTAAGCAAGGTCGTTTCCGTCAAAACTTATTAGGTAAGCGTGTCGATTATTCTGGTCGTTCTGTAATTGTAGTAGGACCTGAGTTAAAGATGCATGAGTGTGGATTACCAAAAGATATGGCTGCGGAATTATTTAAGCCATTTGTTATTCGTAAATTAATTGAAAGAGGTATTGTAAAAACAGTGAAGTCGGCTAAGAAATTAGTAGACAAAAAAGAAGCTGTGATTTGGGATATCTTAGAAAATATATTGAAAGGACATCCAGTAATGTTAAACCGTGCCCCAACATTGCACCGTTTATCTATACAAGCTTTCCAACCTAAATTGGTGGAAGGTAAGGCCATTCAATTACACCCATTAGTTACCTCATCGTTCAACGCGGATTTCGATGGTGACCAAATGGCGGTGCACGTTCCATTAAGCCATGCGGCTATTTTGGAAGCACAATTATTAATGTTGTCTTCTCATAACATTTTGAACCCACAAAATGGTACGCCTATCACCCTTCCTTCTCAGGACATGGTATTAGGTTTATACTATATTACAAAGGGTAAAAAATCAATGGGAGATTTAGTCGTAAGAGGTGAGAATAAAGCGTTCTATAACTTAGACGAGGTTATCATTGCTTACAACGAAGATAAAATTGATTTACACGCCAATATTAGAGTAAAAACCAATATCCGTGAAAACGGCGTTCTGGTAAATAAATTAATTGAAACCACTGTAGGTCGTGTATTGTTTAATCAACACACACCAAAGCCAGTAGGTTTTGTAAATCAATTATTAACTAAGAAAAGCTTAAGAGAAATTATTGGTGATATTATTAAAATCACTGACGTTCCTACCACTGCTAAATTCTTAGATGATATTAAAACATTAGGATTTAAAATGGCCTTCCGTGGTGGTTTGTCTTTCAACGTGAACGACTTAGTGGTTCCTGAAACTAGACAAGCATTATTAGATGGCGCTAAAATAGAAGTAGAAGAAGTTTGGGAAAACTATAACATGGGTTTAATTACCAACAACGAGCGTTACAACCAAGTAATTGATATTTGGAGCCGTGTCGATACGCGTATCACTGAAACATTAATTCGTGAGATGGCGATTGACAAACAAGGTTTCAACTCTGTTTACATGATGTTGGATTCTGGTGCGAGAGGTAGTAAGACACAGGTTAAGCAGTTAGTAGGTATTCGTGGATTGATGGCTAAACCTCGTAAGAGTGGTAGCACAGGATCTGAGGTTATTGAAAACCCAATCTTATCTAACTTTAAAGGTGGATTGAACGTACTTGATTACTTTATCTCTACACACGGTGCGCGTAAAGGTTTGGCGGATACAGCGTTAAAAACTGCGGATGCTGGTTACTTAACACGTCGTTTAGTAGACGTATCACAAGATGTGGTTATTTCTGAAGAAGATTGTGGCACATTACGCGGTATTGCAACAAGTGCATTAAAAGATAACGAAGATATTATTGAACCATTAGCAGATAGAATTGAAGGTCGTACTTCATTACATGATGTATTCAATCCGTTAACCAATGAATTAATGGTAGGAGCGGGTGAAGAAATTATGATTGATGTTGCAAGAGCTATCGAAGATGCAGGCATTGAAACCGTAGATATTCGTTCGGTATTAACTTGCGAATCGAAGCGTGGTGTTTGTGTAAGCTGTTATGGTAGAAACTTAGCTACTGGTTATGTAACACAGAAAGGTGATGCAGTTGGTATTATTGCTGCACAATCAATTGGTGAGCCAGGTACACAGTTAACATTACGTACTTTCCACGTGGGTGGTGTTGCGGGTTCTTCATCAGTTGAATCTAGCTTAAACGCTAAGTTTGATGGTACTATTCAGTTTGATGGTTTACGTACAGTAGATACTATTAATAACGAAGGCAACAAAGTAAAAGTAGTTATTGGACGTACAGGTGAAGTAAGAATTATGGATGTGAAGAATGATCGTTTAATGATTACCAATAACGTTCCTTACGGTGCATTGTTAGCTGTTAAAGATGGCGCAACAGTGAAGAAAGGAGATGTTATTTGTACATGGGATCCATTCAACAACGTAGTTGTTGCAGAACAAAATGGTAAAATTAAATTTGAAAATATCTTAGAAGGATTTACTTACCGTGATGAAGCGGATGAGCAAACAGGTCACCGTGAAAAAGTGGTTATTGAATCTAAGGATAAAACAAAAATTCCTACAATTATACTAGAAGGTGGCAAGGACAATAAAATGTACAACTTACCAGTAGGCTCTCATATCGTTATTGAAGAGGGCGTAGAAGTAAAGTCTGGACATGTACTTGTAAAAATTCCAAGAGTATTAGGAAAATTAAGAGATATCACGGGAGGTTTACCACGTGTAACTGAATTATTCGAAGCACGTAATCCGGGTAACCCTGCGATTGTTTGTGAAATCGATGGTATCGTTGCTTTTGGTAATATTAAGCGTGGTAACAGAGAAATTGTTGTAGAATCTAAAGACGGTATGGTGAAGAAATACTTGGTTCCTTTAACACGTCAAATCTTGGTTCAAGATAGCGACTTCGTTAAAGCAGGTTCTCCATTATCTGACGGTCAAATTGCACCTGCTGATATTTTAGCAATTAGAGGTCCATTTGCAGTGCAAGAATATGTGGTGAATGAAATTCAAGAGGTATATCGTTTACAAGGTGTAAAAATTAATGATAAGCATATTGAAGTGATTGTGCGTCAAATGATGAAGAAGGTAGAAATCGTTGATGCAGGTGACACTAAGTTCTTAGAAGAAGATTTAGAAGATCGCTTTGATTTTATCGAAGAGAACGATCGCATCTATGATAAGAAAGTAGTAACTGATGCAGGCGAAAGTGCTTTACTAAAAGCAGGTCAAATTGTAACGGTGCGTGAATTAAGAGAAGAGAATTCTATCTTAAGACGTTCTGACAAAAAAGTAGTGGAAGTGCGTGATGCAAAACCTGCTACTGCCCGTCCTGTATTATTAGGTATCACTAAGGCTTCATTAGGTGTTCAAAGCTGGATTTCTGCTGCATCATTCCAAGAAACCACTAAAGTATTAAGCCAAGCGGCTATACAAGGTAAAGTGGACTTTATGTTAGGATTAAAAGAGAACGTTATTACGGGTCATTTAATCCCTGCAGGTACTGGTCAAAAAGAGTTCGAAAAATTAATCGTTGGTAGCAAAGAAGAATACGAGGTATTGGCTACAACACGCGAAGCGATGAGCTTTGACGACGACGAATAATTATTAGGTATACTATTTGTTAAAAAGCAGGATTAGGCAACTTTTCCTGCTTTTTTTATGTCTATTTTGGTAGCTAGATTTATAATTTTGCCTATTTTTATAGGGTAGAGGCTAGGCGATTTCCTATCTTCCTAAATTTTAAAAATTTCAAATGAAATCAACCAATTGGATCTTTAATGGTGTATTAGTAGCAGCCGTTCTTGTATTGTACATCCTGCATTTTACAAGTGGAGGTACTCCTATTAAAGCATCTGCAGCAGCTGGGGTGGGAACTAAAGTAGCTTATTTCGAAATAGACTCTATTCAAAATAGTTATGAGTTTTTTAAAGAAGTAAAATCGGCTTTACAAGTAAAGGATATGGAAAATGCAAAAGAGTTAACAGCTTTGAAAAATGCTTTTGCTGCCAAGTATCAAGACTTACAAAAAAATGGTCGTAGTTTATCACAGCCTGAGATAGCAAGTCGTCAACAAGAGTTAGCTGCTTTAGAAAAAAATTATACGAATAAAGAACAACAATTATCTCAAGAATTACAAGAAGAAAGTTTTAAGCGTTTGCAAGAAGTCAAAAAGAAGATTGAATCTTTTTTAGAAAAATATAATAAGAATAAAGAGTTTGCTTATATATTTTCAAGCAATGCCGATTTAATGTATTACAAAGACACCGCTTACGATATCACATCCGATATTATTAAGGGGCTGAATTCGGAACATATTTCAAAAAAATAACTTAACTTAAATCCTTCCCCAAAACATCGGGAAGGATTTTTTAATTACTCTTATAACGCTAAACTAAGAACGCTAGAACTAAAAACGATACAACTATGTCAACAACCAATACAGCTGAAACATCTGAATTTAAACCAAGGCTAGGTGCCTTAGATGCTACTATGATTGTAGCAGGTGGAATGATTGGTTCTGGTATATTCATTGTAAGTAGTGAAATTACAAGGTATGTGGGTAGCGCAGGCTGGTTAATTACAGCTTGGTTAATCACTGGCTTTATGACCATTACTGCAGCAGTAAGTTATGGTGAGCTAAGTGCTATGTATCCTAAAGCAGGTGGGCAATACGTTTATTTACAAAAGGCTTATAACCCATTAGTCGCCTTCTTATTTGGTTGGAGCTTTTTTTCTGTCATACAAACAGCTACTATTGCTGCTGTGGCAGTAGCCTTTAGTAAGTTCACCGCTTATTTAATTCCTTCTGTAGGGGAAAGCAATATCATTGCCGATTTAGGTTTTATTAAAATATCTGCAGCACAAATACTTGCAATTTGTTTAATTCTTTTTTTAACCTATACCAATACAAGAGGGGTGAAGGAAGGTAAAATCATACAAAACACTTTTACTTTTACTAAACTTATTTCTTTATTTGGATTAATTCTTGTTGGATTTTTATTTGCAAAACATAATTATTGGGATATTAATTGGACCAATGCCTTTGCAGCCAAACAAAATATTGCCACCACTGCCTCAGATGGTACCGTTACCAATAGTTGGATACCAGTGGGAGGGACTGCCTTAATTGGTTTAATGTCGGCTGCCATGGTGGGTTCTATATTTAGTAGTGACTCTTGGAACAATGTTACATTTATTGCAGGAGAGATTAAAAATCCACAACGCAATATTGGTTTGAGTTTATTTTTAGGAACCAGTATTGTTACCTTAATTTATATTAGTGCCAATTTGATGTATTTATATGTACTTCCTTTAAACGATATGGCCTTTGCTGAAAATGATAGAGTAGCTATTACAGCTGCCAATGCAGTACTTGGAAATATTGGCACTATTGTTATTGCAGTCATGATTATGATCTCAACTTTCGGTTGTAATAATGGTTTAATTCTTGCAGGTTCAAGAGTTTATTATACCATGGCCAAGGATGGTTTATTTTTTAAGAAAGCCGGTACCTTAAATAAGAATGAAGTACCAGCTTATGGTTTATGGATACAAGCCTTAGTGGCAAGCTTATTATGTTTAAGTGGTAAATACGGAGACTTATTAACCATGGTTTCTTTTATTGTAGTTATATTTTATGTACTTACCATAATTGGTATTTTCATCTTAAGAAAAAAAGAACCTAATTTACCCCGCCCTTACAAAGCCTTTGGATACCCCGTTTTACCTGCTATTTACATTGTAATGGCTACAGTATTCTGTATAGGCTTGGTGTATACAAAGCCATTCTATTCATTATGGGGCTTGGTAATTACACTTATGGGCATACCTTTGTATTATATAGCATTACGAAATCAAAAAGCGGCTTAATATCCATGGAAGCAAAAGAAATACAGCAGTTATTTAATACCTTATCTAGCACCAAAATTGGGGTGGTAGGAGATATTATGCTCGATACTTATTGGTGGGGATTTGTAGACCGTATTTCTCCAGAAGCGCCCGTTCCTATTGTATCACTTCAAAGAAAAGAAATAAGAGTAGGAGGAGCTGCGAATGTAGCTTTAAACCTATGTTCCCTAGGAGCGCCTACAACTTTGTTTGCTGTTATTGGCAAGGATACAGAAGGAGCCGACTTGGAACAATTATTAAAAAAGCAAGGCATTAACACCAATTATATTATTGCAACCGATACCCGTGTGACCACAAATAAAGTAAGGGTCATGGGGCGTAATCAACAAATGATGCGTTTAGACCATGAAGACACCGCAGATATTAATACTAAAGAAGAAGACCAGCTTATAGCGAATTTTATAGAATATGTGAACAAAGAAAAACCTGCTTTAATTATTTTAGAAGATTATAATAAAGGGGTTTTATCGGAAAGAGTAATTACTACTGTTATTGATTATTGTAAGACGCAAGGTATTCCCACTGCCGTTGATCCAAAACAAAAAAACTTTTTAGCGTATAAAGGTTGTACCATTTTTAAACCTAATTTAAAAGAGGTAAAAGAAGGTTTAAAAATTTCTATTGATACTGTGGATGAAAAAAATATGCAGCAAGTGCACAAGACTTTGCAAAAAAGTTTAGGGCATGAAATTTCATTTATTACTTTATCTGAACATGGGGTATATTATGCAACGGCTAGTATGCATGCATTAATACCTACCCATATTCGCAATATTGCCGATGTAAGTGGCGCAGGGGATACAGTGATAGCAGTGGCTAGTTTGGTGTATGCTGCTACTAAAAATATGAGCTTGGCTGCTGAAATTTCTAATATTGCAGGGGGTATGGTTTGTGAACTAGTAGGTACAGCACCTATTAATAAAAAAGACTTAGAAGCAGAAGCGATTAAGTTGTTAGCTAAATAATTTGTATAAGTAAGTAGTATAGATAAGTAGCATAGATAAGTAGTATAAATAGTTAGATAGTTTAGATTAGTACTTTAGATAATTAGTATAATTAATAAGCGTAAATTTTAGATTAATATTTAGTATGTATTCAAAAAAAATAGCCATTATAGTTGCAGGCGGAACGGGTCAGAGAATGGGTTCTGTGGTGCCTAAACAATTTTTAGAAATTGAAAACAAGGCTATTTTACTACATACAATTGACCAATTTATTGCTGCCTTTTCTGATATTGAGTTAGTGATAGTACTTCCAGAAGTATATATTGGTGAAGGGAAAAAAATTATCGAAAAAAATAAGTTTAAAAATACTTTTCATTTTGTGGCAGGCGGTGATACTCGTTTTCAGTCTGTTAAAAATGGCTTAAGCAAAGTATCCCAAACTGCTATTGTATTTGTACACGATGCGGTAAGGTGTTTACTTACACCAGCCTTAATACAAAGATGTTATCAGCAAGCAGTAGAAAAAGGCTCTGCTATACCTGCTGTATCTGCCACCGATACTATTCGTTTAATGGAAGGGGAGAAACATCATTTAATAAACAGAGAGGACGTTATGCTTATACAAACGCCTCAAACTTTTCAGTCAGAAATATTATTAAAGGCTTTTGAGCAAAATTATAATGCCTCTTTTACCGATGAAGCCAATGTGGTAGAAGCTAGTGGGGTGCCAGTGTTTTTAGTAGAAGGAGAATTTGAAAATATAAAAATTACAAGGCCCTTAGATATGGCCATTGCCAATTATATTTTAACTAAGCGTTTTTCTTAGTCTTCCAACGGCATGGGCTCATTCGCCTCTGTGCTATCCTTCAACATAGAACTGCTTTTGCTAATTTTTTCTAAAATTTGATGGGCTACTTCCATGGCTAAAAAGCCATCTATTTCGCTTACCACGGGTGTTTCATTGTTTAAAATAGAATGCACAAAACTACTTAACTCCGCTTTAATTGCATT
>CANCRC010000014.1 GCA_947380435.1 Chitinophagaceae bacterium | reverse complement strand
CTTATTTAAGATAAGTTTTAAACCAATTCAAATGACTATTATACCTATGCACTAAATAAGAGGGCACTCGAATACCATGATTTTGATTTGGATAAATAATTAATTGTGTAGGAATACCCTCCGACTTAAAGGCTTGATACATTTGCTCTGCACCTACTACAGGCACATTGAAGTCGGCCTGACTTGCCATAAATAAAGTAGGTGTTTTTATTTCTTTTACTTTAAAGAAAGGATAAGAAACATCTAACCATTTTTTTAAATTATTCCAAGGCTTGCCTAATTCAGGTTCGTACTGTGTAATGTATTGATCGGTTCCATAAAAAGAAAGCATTAAAGAACTACCCGCACCACTCACCGCTGCTTTAAACCTTGTATCGGTAGCAATGGTATAATTGGTTAAAATGCCTCCATAGCTCCAGCCTGCAATAGCTAATTTACTTGAGTCTGCTATGCCTTCTTTAATTAACTCATTCGTGATACCTATAATATCTTTTACTTCTTTGTTGCCCCAATCGGCATAAATAGCTTTGGTATAATTGGCACCGCGTCCGCTGCTTCCTCTATAATTCACAGCAGCTACTGCATAACCTGCGGCTGCATAAATTTGACGCGTCATATCAAATGAATATTCATCCTGTGCTACCGGACCTCCATGAATAAATAATATAAGAGGTAGTTTTTTGGCATTAGAATCGGGTAAATATAAAATACCATTTACTTTATTTTTATCAGAGGCTATGGCTGAAATACCTTTTACCACTAGTTTTTTAAGCGGTGCTAAAAAGGCGTCTTGCAAATGCGTAATTTTTTGAAAATTATTATTGTTCGCAATATAAATTTCATTAGGAGTGGCTGTATTGCTATACAAGGCTACCATGGTTCCGTTTTCATTTAAGTCAATGGCATTATATACGGCCATCTCAGTTGTCAAAGCTTTTACTTCGCCAGTGCTAGCATTTATTTGCATGAGGTTCTGCGCTCTATCATCTTCTACCAATGCATAAACAGATTTACTATCATTTGCCCAAACAATATTCTCTATGGAACGGTCAAAGTTTTTAGTAAGTACTTTACTATTCTTAGTTTTAATATCTATAACTGCTAATTGTTGCAAGTCATACATATTATAAGCATCTTCTGAACTCGCTTGTAAATAAGCTATGGATAAATTATCGGGACTAAATTTAGGGGAACGGTTCGACCCTTTATAAGTGGTAAGCTTAATAGGGCTTTGTGAAGCGCCTAAGGCTAATAAAAAAATACTGGTATTATCATTTTGGTCAGGACTTGCACTTACATTACTTGCATAAGTAATCATTTTGCCGTCCTTGCTTATACTTACGTCGGACTCATTATAATTACCCTTAGTAAGCGTATCTAATTTTTTAGTAGCTAGTTCAAAACCATATAAATGTGTTTTTCTATTATCTAAATAGCCTTCATAGTCTGCCTTAAAGCGGTACCTATCTATTTCATAAGGTTTTCTATTTTTAGATTTGGCTGTATCTGCATAATTAAAATCTTTAATGGTAAAAATTAAATGCTTACCATCTTTAAACCATTGATAGGCTTCTAATTCTCCTTTTATATGCGTTACTTGAATAGGCTCTCCTCCTCTTCTGTCCATTAAATATAATTGAGCGCCTTCTTCCTCTTCTCTACCAGCCGCTAGAAAAGAAATGTATTTTCCATCAGGACTCCAATTATAATTAGAGGCACCCTTGGTTTGTTCAGTAAGTGCAACAGTTTCTTTGCCATCTGCGCTTACCATATACAGCTTACTTGAAAATTTATCCTTGGAAGAATCTATTTTGGATACACTGTACAAAACCCAATTGCCTTCTGGAGAAATTTTTGGACTGGAAATAGTAGACATTCTATAAATATCGTTGGGTCCAATATTACGAAGGCCTGTATTTTGCGCGGTGGCAATAAATACGAACACTGTGTTCAATAAAAAACTAAGTCCCGCTATTTGAATAAATTTTCTCATAGTATTATTTTAATTTTCAAAACCTACAAAATTCCAATTGGCCTTTCTACAGGCTTCGTTAAAGGCAGCAATTTCACCAGCTAATAAAGCTTGTTTTTGTGCTTCGTACTTTTTCCACTCTGCATGTAATTCTTCATAACGCTTCTGTTGCCCTTGAGTTACATAAGGTGTATTAGCCGATTCTATATCGCCTTTTACAAAAACAATATTGGCACTTAATTTATTGATAAAATTTATGACATCATCATTGGACTGCGATTTAGGTTGAATAAGTTGCTCCTCCCAGTCTTTAATGGTTTTAACTATGGCTTTTGCTTTAGCGGCTAGTGAATCAAGTGTAGCAACACCTTCTGCCCTTGTTACAAACTGATTTAATTGATCTTGAATTTTTCTCATTTGTACCACCGATACATGAATGGCTTCAATATCATCAGAGGCTAGTTTAGATAAATTATCTTGCATAGCATATTCACCAGCGTTAGCAGTTAATCTAGGATCGGCCAATACTTCAAAACTACTTCTCTCTGCTTTTCCATTAATAGTTAACCTGGCTTCATATTTACCAGGCACTACTGTTCTGCCTCCCATACTTCCTTCAATGATTACATTATCAATAGAGGGTAAATTAGTATGTCTAAGATCCCAAACAAATCGGTTCAGACCAGAACGAATTTCTATTTTAGCATCGGCCTCTAATTGATTATTACTTGTGGTAGCCTTTGGCTTTTCCATATAATAAGTACGTATCAATTTTTGATTCGCATCTAAAATTTCAAGGGTGGCCGATTTTACTGAATCCTTGTTTTGAATATGAAAATAAATAACGGCGCCAGTAGCTGGATTCACTGCAGTGGTATTTATGTCAATGGGATCTTCCTCTTCTGCAAATTGTCTATCTAATGGGCTTGATCCTGCAACACGCACTACATTTTTTACAGGAAGTAAGGCTGTTTCCGTTTTAATACTTGCTGCATTTTTACGAAGCGCTGTTAAATCATCTAACACCCAGAAAGCACGTCCTTGGGTAGAAGCTAATAAATGATTTTGATGCAATTTTAAATCGGTGATAGGTGTAACCGGAAAATTTAATTGTAATTGTTTCCAAGCCTTACCTCCATTATAAGAAATATAAAATCCAGTTTCTGTTCCTGCATATAATAAATCTTTGACTTCATTGTCTTCTCTTACTACACGCGCGTAAGCTCCGTAAGGAATGCCTTCTGTAATTTTAACCCAAGTTTTACCGTAATCGGTGGTCTTATATATAAGCGGTGTGAAATCGTTAAACTTATATTTATTGACTGCAATGTATGCAGTGGCTTTATCAAAGGGAGAAACTTCAATCGCATTCACTAAAGTTCCTTTCACTGCTTCTGGTGTAATATTGGTCCAAGTAGCACCGCCATCCTTGGTAATATGCACTAGTCCATCATCACTACCTGTATAGAATACACCTTTTTCAAGAGGTGATTCAATTACATAAGTAATAGTGCAATAATTTTCTCCCCCCGCACCTTCATTGGTATAAGGGGTTCCGCTCATGCCCATTTTACTAGTATCATGTGTCGTTAAATCGGGAGAAATAGCAGTCCATGATTTCCCTAAGTCGGTGGTTTTAAATAAAACATTACCTGCATGATAAAAAACACCTGGCTCATGAATAGAATGTATAATAGGTGCATTCCAGTTGAATCGATAATTCATATCCTTAGGTTGTAAAGATTGATATTGAACTGGATACTCCATCACACCCACTTGTTCATTGGTTTTAGTATCTAATAAGCTTATTGTTCCTTGATAACTTCCGCCCATTACATATCTTGGATTGTTGGGATCAAAGGCTAAGAAAGCCGATTCACCTCCTGCACTATAAGACCAATCACGTTCTGTAATGCCGCCCCATGAAGTTGTTTGACTTGCTATTTTTACAGAAGTATTATCCTGTTGTCCTCCATAAATATTATAAGGAAATACATTATCTGCATTCACTCTGTAAAATTGTGCAGTAGGTTGATTGTCTTGTGAAGACCATGAAGCACCTCCATTAAAAGAAATAGCAGCACCTCCATCATTAGAGATAATTAAATTTTTATTGTTACTAGGGTTAATCCATAACTGATGGTAGTCACCATGGGGTGCTCTAAAGTATTGCCATGTTTTTCCACCATCCGTTGATTTCACTGCGGGTGAATTTAAAACGTAGACTGTATTTTCATCTACCGGATCTGCAAAGGCTTCAATATAATACCAAGCACGCTGCACCAAGCGGTGATCCTTGCTTATTCTATTCCAATTTTTTCCTGCATTGTCTGATACAAATAAACCTCCTTGCTCTTTTTGAGAATCACTCTCTACTACTAAATAAATTTTATTAGAATTCGCTTTAGAAACAGAGACGCTCATTTTTCCTAATTCCTTCGGTAGACCTGTTTGAATTTTTTCCCAAGTATCACCACCATCTACCGATTTATATAAGCCACTTCCTTTTCCACCACTTCTCATTTCCCAAGGAAGTCTTCTATAATCCCACATAGCTGCATATAAAATTCTTGGATTATTCATATCCATACTTAAATCCACACAACCCGTATTCTCATCTACATATAAAGTTTTGTTCCAAGTTTTTCCACCATCTGCCGATTTATAAACACCTCTATCGGTAGATGCACCATGTATAGCACCTTGTGCACCAATGTATACTAAGTCTGCATTTTTTGGATGAATACGAATGGAGGAAACTTGACGGGTTAATTCAAGTCCCATATTTTTCCAAGTTTTTCCTGCATCGGTTGATTTATAAATTCCATCTCCATAAGAACTCATCACACCTCTTGGTGCATGTTCTCCCATTCCTACATACACTACATTAATATCTGATTCGGCTACTGCTACTGCACCCACCGATCCTGTTTTAAAAAATCCATCAGAAATATTATTCCAACTAATACCTGCATCTTCCGTTTTCCATACACCTCCACCAGTTGTACCCATATAATATACTAGCGAATTTCCTGCCACCCCAGTTGAAGTCACAGAACGGCCACCACGCATAGGACCTACGTTTCTCCATAACAAAGGTTTGTAATAACTAGTTTCATTCACTGGCTTGGCAGTTTCAATTTTTGTCACATCTGTTTTCTTTTGAGCCAGAAGGAATAAAGGCAAGCATAAGAAAAATGAAATACGCAAAATACTGTTTCTCATAAAATAAATTTTTGGATACTTTTTAATAGGAATTGTAAGGATTAAATTTAATAAAAATAGGCGAACCCATCAAAGACAAGTTCGCCTATTATATAGAATAGCTTGAAAAGCTTAGGACTTAGTTATTTAAATGTAAAATGCAGTGAAATGACATTTGAATTCAAATCGGTGGTTTGGCTATAATGTCCGTACCTAATTTCTAAAGCGGACATATAAGTGTTCGAAATTCCACCAGGAGGCGCTGTGCGCATGCCTAAGCCAAAATAGTTACTATTAAAGGCAGCCGAAGAATAATTACTGGTGAAATAAGTGTCCGATACATTATGCTCCCCTCTTGCTGCAAAATATTTAGTGGCCGTTTGCGTATAAAAACGATAAAAAGGAGAAATGGAGAAAAAGGGTGTGATCTTATAAGGTAGTTCAATACTTGCTGTATGGGAAACAAGTCCCCAGTCGTCGGTATAAAATCTGTAATAAGTTCTTACAATTAAATTATCGCCTATAAAATAATTCAGTCTGGCGCCTAAAGGAATTTTTAATCTTGAATGTGGTAAATTTTCAATTTGCTCGCTACCGTCTTTAAAAACAACTCTATGAAATGGAAGGCCTAGCCAACCATCTTGTTTTACAATATCAAAAAGTAAACTAGTTTGTACACTTTTATTAATTACTTGAGAATAGGTAAATGAGCTTGTGAATGTATTTCTTGGTGATGTAGGTATACTTGCTTTTTCTGAAACGCCAATACCATAGCTCCCACCACTTCCTCTGCTCGCATTGGTCGTAATAATATTTACATCATAAGGAGTGATCCCATTACTAGCTACAGCTGGAATTAATTCTGATGGGTAAATTAATTTTACTTGATCAAAATAGGCAGAGACTTTTGCAGAAAATTCACCGCCGCTTTTATTTTTAAAACCATAATGCCCATCTAATGCAATTGAAGAATAATTATATTCATGTGAGTAGTAAGTTCCCAAACCAAACTCAGTTCCTTTCTCTTCATTTTCAACTGTCCAATTTAATGAAGGATAGACTCTATTGCCATCAGGTGAAGAAGCCCCTGTTTTTGAAATCCATTTTTGAGAAGCAGCCGTATGATGATCAACGCCCAAACCCGCTAGAATAGTGTGTTTTAAGCCAGTCTCCCCATAACCTACTAATTTCAATTCCAACATATTCGCAAAGTCGGTTAATTTTTCTGAGCCATCCATATACTGTGTTCCAATATAACCACTACCGCCTCCAGTGACTGCAGAGTGCGTTCCGTTTTGTGTATAATAACTAGTTACTAAATTTATCTCTTCCAACTTCAATGGCTTGGCTTGAAATATATTCGTGTAATGTTCTGTGACTTGCGAATACCCATGTAAAAACAATAAGTAAAGTCCAATAAGTGTAAGAGATATTTTTTTCATTCAATAATTCTATAGAGATGTATAATTAATTACAGCCGCAGCCTCCGCCAGTTTTACCACCATTGGCACCAGCCGCTCCTTCTTTATAAGATTGAAAATTAAGTTCATTTTTTTCGACCCTTCTAGCAGTCAATGCCATCTCGGCATCATTGAGTCTATTTTTTTGATACTCTTTTACAGTTTCACAAGAGCTTGCAAAAAGCATTGTCATCAATCCCGTAAAAAATAAATAATTTTTTTTCATGTATTTCATTTTGAATTATTTTGTTAAGCGTATATTTTTAGAAGCATATAATTTATTGTCATCATCTATAACTATTACTTCAATGTCTTTAATTTGATTAATCATATCAATACCTGCATGAATACCCATTATCATCACAGGAGTTGCCATGGCATCTGCAATTTCTGCATTGGTAGAAACTATAGTAACACTTTTAATGCCTGTGACCGGTAAGCCGGTTTTAGGATTAATAGTATGAGAATATTTTTGTCCATCTATGAGAATAAATTTTTCATAATTACCGGAAGTGGCTACCGACAACCCACTAATATTCATGTATGAAAAAATATTGTTGGCAAATGCTGGATGCACAATACCAATGGTCCACTTATCTCCATTGGGCTGAGTGCCCCAGGTTGTTAAATCTCCAGAAGCGTTCACCACGCCGCTTTTCACCCCAGCTGCTTGCAAAATGGCTTTAGCGCGCTCTGCCGCATAGCCTTTGCCAATGCCACCAAATCCAATGCGCATGCCTTCTTCTTTTAAAAAAACGGTAGAGGCTTCTTTATCTAGAATAATATTTTTATAATTAATTAAGCGTACGCTATTTTTGGCTGCTGCTTTAGAAGGTAAAGCAGTCATTGTGGTATCAAAATTCCAAAGTGTTTTATCCACGGAGCCATAAGAAATATCAAAAGCCCCTTGCGTGACTGATGAAATGCGCAATGAACGTTCAATGAGCGCTAAAGTTTCTTCACTTACTGCAACTGGCCTAATGCCCGCGAACTTATTAATTAAATTCGTTTCACTATCCTCAGCATAAGTAGTTAATAATTTTTCAATTCTTTTTATTTCAAGCACTCCTAGATCAATTTTTTCAAAAGCCCATTTTTCATTGGTGGCCACCACTGTTATTTCAAAGTGATTGCCCATCAATTTCATTGCTTTTTTATATGACCTAAGTACACTCATTTACTTATTGTCTAGAATGGTTTGTTGAACATCTTCAATAAAATCAGTAATGTCAGCAGGAAAGCCTTCCCAAGATTTTATTATTTTCCCTTCTGCATTTAATAAAACAGTTAAAGGAAAAACCCCTTTATTGTTATACTTATCTGCTAAGGCATCATTTATTTTTTGTTGAGCTGCCGTTAATTGATTTTTTTTATACCTCGGAAAATCTGCATTTAATAAAACCAATTTATCATTGGCTAATTGAATAAAGGCATCGGTTGTAAAAACTTCTTTGTGTAAACGAATACATGGCCCACACCAATCCGATCCAGAAAAATTAAGTAAAATATATTTATGCCCTTTCTGAGCATTTAACAATGCTTGCTCATAATTATTACCCCATTGCAAAGGTGTTGAAAACATAAAAAGAAAAAGAGCGAGCAAAAACCTCATAGTTGGCTTATTTAATGGATGATTATAAACTACGACAAATATCGTTTATATTCATTATTTCAATAGGTAAATTAGAGATATTTAACATTTTTATACAATAAGGGCAAGGTTCTTGCTTGATTCTTTATATATATATTTTTTATTATATAATATTTAAATAATAAAGTCTAGGTGAAAAATAGTCTGTAGTATCTTTAAACTCAAATCAACTAAAGCATATTTTTAAAAGATGGAAACTATAGAAATTTCTGGGGTCTTAGGTTTAATAGCGGTAGTGGTATTAACCTTAAATATACTCATGGGCATTATGTTAAGCACGGCTTATAAGCAATCGGATTATTGGAAAAAACTGCCTTCAAAAATAAAAGCGTTCAAAATAATTGATGTACATAATTACACAGCTTATTTTGCTTTAGTGATTGTGTTTTTACACTTTATCATTATCCCTTTAGATCCTAGTTCCAAATTTAGTTTCAAACATTTATTGAACCCTCTAACAGCGCCGCATCAACCCCTATTTGTTTTATTAGGTGGTATTTCATTTCTTGCTTTGTTAATAGTCATCAGTACAACTCAAAAAGTCATAAAAAAGAAATTAGGCACAAGCACTTGGAGAAATATTCATGTTATTTCTTATGCCACAGGACTTGTATTTATTGTGCATGGTCTTGTCATGGACCCTTTATTAAAGGACAGACCTATTGATTTTATTGATCCTGAAAAATTATTAGTGGAAGCTTCTGCCCTTCTATTAATAACCGCATTTGTATGGAGATATAAATACAAAATTTCCAAAAAATAAATCACTGCTTATGCTGCCTCCCATTTATTTGAAAAAATTACTCTTTCTCTTTGTAGCATTAAGCTTTTCAAAAGGCATCACTGCACAAATATTAAATACAGACAAAACTAAAAGTTTAGATAGTGCAGATAATGTGCAAAGTAAAGTTTCTGTTTCGATAGCCACCGATCAACAAAAAAAGTTTTTACTTGATTTTTTTTACACAGGTGATTTTACTTTTTTGAAAAAAAATAATGCTACTACTTTTTATTCGAAAGTAGATAAAGTGACCAATGGCGGTCAATCCATTCAAAATTTAGGCACTTTTCAATTAAAAAATAATAAAGTACTTAATGAGAAATTGCACTTAGAAACATTTTTGCAATATCAATGGGATGCATCACTGGGTATGGAATATAGAAATTTAGCAGGAATGAATCTCATTCACTATTTTAAAAATACAGAATGGGAAGATTTTTTCTGGGGCGGAGGAATTTTTGTAGAAAATGAAAGCTGGAATTGGTCTGCAGTGAATGATGAATCACAGATTAATAATAAAAATAGTATTGTCACACATCCCAAATTAAATCTAACGGCTAAATATTCTGTAGTCAACCCTAGCAATCATTTTGAATTTATTTTCAGAATATTTAATCAAACAGGTTCTTACCATGACAAAATGAGTAATAGAACTTCTGTATTCAATCAAGTTCAGTTACCTATTAATAAAAAATTAAGCACTTCCTTCAATCTAGATTTTTTATACGATACGGCTCCTATTGTGCCTATTGATCATTTTCACTATAACTATTACCAAACTTTATCCTATAGTTTTTAAAAACGACTGCTTAATTATAGTTAACTTTAAGCAGCATTTAAAAATCATCTCATGGCCTTTTCAAGCTGGTCCAGTACTTATTTAGTTATTCTATTCTTAGCATCCACCATTGCAATTTGGGTAAGTGGCATTAAACTGACCAAGGCTATAGACGCTATCACCACTCATTTTGGATTAGGTGAAGCTTTTGGAGGAATGGTTTTTTTAGCCATTATTACCAACCTTCCTGAAATTGCTATTACCACGGTGGCCGCCTCTCATAGAGATTACGATATTGCCATTAGCAATATACTTGGGGGCATTGCCATTCAAACAGTGGTGCTTGTTTTAATTGATATTTTTGGTGTGGGCAGATCGGCACCCTTAACCCAAAAAGGACATTCTAAAGTTTTAATTCTAGAGGGCGTGGCTTTAATTTTTATTTTAAGTGTGGTTATTATTGGCGCACAATTTCCAAGCTCTCTTATTTTTTTTAGAACCACTCCCTTTGAATGGATGATTGTACTTATTTGGATAGGCACTATATTTTTAATTTCAAAAATGATTGATAAAAAACAAAAGGTAAAACCTGAGGAACTCATTCATCACATGAGAATGCCAAAATCTACTTTCAAAGGAAGTTTATCGAGCGCTTTTATAGTGTTAACTATTGGCGCTATCATTACTTTATTTGCAGGCTGGGCATTAGAAATTACAGGAGAGACTTTAGCAAATCGTTGGAATATTAGTGGTGTTATATTTGGTGGCACTATTCTAGCACTTTGTACAGCGCTTCCAGAAATTTCTACGGGTATTGCTTCTGCAAAAATTCGTGATTACAATATGGCGGTGAGTGATATTTTTGGAGGCAATGCATTTTTACCGGTTTTATTTATAATGGCCTCCATTATTGGAGGCGATGCTATATTACCTAATTTAAAGCCTTCCGATATTTATCTAACCAGCTTAGGCATTATTTTAACGGGCATTTATATGGCAGGTATGGTCATACATTCTAAAAAACAAATTTACAGAATGGGGATTGACTCCTTTATTGTCTTAATAGTTTACCTACTTGGTATTTGGGGCCTATTTAAGCTTATCTAGCTTAAACCTTCTTTAGCGCTAGCTGTCTTACTATTTTATAGGCTGCATCAAGCAATACCGCTGCTGCCTTTTATATAAATTAATATTAAAATCTTATAACAATTACTATTTTTACCTATTAAATTTTAACCCATGAAAAATTATTTTCGTTCCATTCTTGTTCTATTAAGTGTAAGCATTTTTACGAGTGGCTTAGTGGCTCAAAATAAAAGTTTTGCTGTACATCAAAGCTTTTCCATTAAAAGCCCAGGAGGTTGGGATTATTTAACGGTCTACGGAAATAAATTATATGTTTCTCATGGGACTCAAGTAAATATTTTAGATAAAAATACAGGAGACTCTATTGGTTTTATTCCCAATACGACCGGGGTGCATGGTATTGCTTTTGATCCAATTCATCAATTAGGATTTACAAGTAATGGAAGATTAAACAACGTTTTTGCTTTTACTATTGGTACAAATGAAATAAAGGCCACTATTGCTACTGGTGAAAATCCTGATGCGATTATGTATGACCCTTTTTCCAAAACTATTATTACTTGCAATGGAAGAAGCAAGGACCTAAGTTTTATAGACGCCAATACTTTACAAGTCATTGCTACAGTGGCAGTAGGGGGTAAACCAGAAACTGCTGTCTCTAATGAAGCAGGTAAAATATTTGTAAACGTAGAAGACAAAAATGAAATTGTGGTAATAAATGCCAATACACATTTAGTAGAAGCGCATTGGAGTATTGCGCCTATTGAATCACCTACCGGACTTGCTATGGATATAGCCACCAAAAGATTATTTGCAGGGGGTGAAAAATTATTAGGTGTGATTAATGCAGAAACAGGTAAAATGCTTACTACCATTGGCATTGGCGATGGCTGTGATGGTGTTGCCTTTGACAATACCACTAAATTAATATTTACTTCTAACGGAGAAGGCACGATGAGTATTATTAAAGAAGCAGATGCGAATCATTTTAATGTAGTGGAAAATATTCCAACAGCAAAAGGGGCGAGAACCATTGCTATAGACGAAACTACACATAAAATATATTTACCTGCCGCCGATTTTGAACCGCTTCCTGCAGATGCAAAACCTAATACAAGACCAAAAATGATTCCAGGTAGTTTTAAAATTTTAGTGGCTAATAAATAATAGTAGAAAAAATAATTGATGTTTAAAAAAATATATACCCTGCTTGTTATCATAAATATATTATTTATGCAAGTAGTAAATGCGCAAGACTTACATGGAACCATTATTGATAAAGCAGAAGGAACTCCTTTAACAGGTGTTTCTATAAAAGTAGCGGGCATTAATAAAGGAGGCATTAGTAATGAGAAAGGTGAATTTATCATAACGAATATTGCAGCAGGTACTATTCATATTATTATAAGCCATACAGGCTTTGAAGTTTTGGATACTAGTTTTCAATTTACAGGGAAAAATAATAGTCCCTTAGTCATAGGCTTAATTGCAGCAAAAGAAGAATTAGAAGAAGTGATTATTGTTTCATCTTCAAGAACCAATTCAAGAATTGAGGACCTTCCTACCAAGGTTGAAGTATTGGGTTCAGAAGAAGTGAAAGAGGAAAATGGAATTAAGCCGGGCAATATAGCTAGTTTATTAGGAGATATTGCAGGTATTCAAATACAGCAAACCAGCGCTGCCACTGGGAATGCCGATATGCGAATTCAAGGACTACAAGGAAAGTATACCCAAATATTAAGAGATGGCATGCCCTTATTTGGAGGCTATGCAGGTAGTTTTAGTATTTTACAAATTCCACCATTAGACCTACAACAAATAGAATTAGTAAAAGGGGCTAGCTCTACTTTATATGGAGGAGGGGCTATTGCAGGTATGTTAAATTTAATTTCTAAAAAACCCAAGCTTGGCAAACCTGAAAAAAGTGTAACCTTGAACTACTCAAGTTTAAAAGAAACCAATTTCAATAGTTTTTTCTCTGGTAGAAATGAAAATACAGGGTACTCTTTATATGCAGGTACTACTCAACAAAAAGAGGTAGATGTAGATAAAGATAGATTCTCTGATGTACCCGCAGTAAAAAGTGTTTTTGTACATCCTCGATTTTTTATTTACGGAAAAGATAATGCTACGATAACCTTAGGCTATACCTTAAATTATGAAGATAGAAATGGTGGAGACATGGCTGTATTAAATGGAAAACCATCTCTTAGTCATCAATTTTTTAATCAGAATAAAACATTAAGAAATACAGTAGATGGTGTTTGGGAAAAGAAATACAGTGATGGTGGTATACTTACTGCCAAGGCCAATTATAGTATGATGAATAGAGATATTATTACCAATGTTTTTGGCATGAAGGGTAAACAAGGAAGCTGGTATTCTGAATTAGCCTACACCAAAAAATATACGGTACATAATATAGTAATGGGTATTAATTTTAATGGAGAAAACTTTACCAAACAATTACCCGATAGTAGTTTGCTTCCTAATGACGCTTTTACTACCCTAGGTGGCTTTATTCAAGACGATTGGAGAATGAGTGATGTATTGACTTTGCAGTCAGGCCTTAGGCTCGACCATAATAATACCTATGGCAATTTTTTATTGCCAAGAATGTCTTTAATGTATAAAGTAAATAGCAAGGTAACTATGCGTATGGGTGGAGGAGCTGGATATAAAACACCTAGTTTATTTAATTCAGAAATGGACGAAAGAGATTATCATTATTTAAAAGGCTTTTTACCAGGCATTCAATCTGAAAAATCGGTAGGTTTTAATTATGATGTGAATTATAAAACAAGGGTGAATCATTGGGAGCTTACTTTAAACCAAACTGTTTTTTATAACGAGGTGAATCATCCTATTGTATATAGCCCGGTTAAATATTTTGATCCTTTATATCCTGGCTATATACCTACAGCCAATATTTACCAGTATGCTAATGAAACTAGTTCACTGAGTTCTAAAGGAACAGAGAGTTATATACAAGCTATAAAGGCGCCCTATGAAATTTATATTGGCTATGTATATACAGATGCGAAAAGAAATTACAATGCCGCTAACCCTCATTTACCTTTAATTGCAAAACATAAGTTGGCCACTGTTTTTGCCTATGAGTTGAATGAAGACTTTAAGGTGGGTGTAGAATCTTCTTATACAGGAAAACAATATTTAGACAACGGAACCAGCACCGACCCTTATTTATTTATGGCAGTGATGCTTAAGTATAGCGTGGGTAAGGCCATATTTGTATTGAATTGCGAGAACTTATTTGACAAACGACAAAACAAAAATGGCTCACTAGTTATTGCGCCACTAACCAACCCTAGCTTCCCTGAAATATGGGCGCCTTTAGATGGCAGGGTGATTAACTTATCCATGCACCTTAAATGGTAATGCTGTAGTGGGTCCTTTTTAGGCCAGAAAATAAGCGCTTTTAAATATAAGGGTAGGAGAAAAAATTATTATATTTAATAAGCCTTATTTTTAAAACCTTAAACGATTTACATATGAACAGCCGACGTATTTTTTTAAGAAATGCAGCACTCACTTCTGGAGCCTTGATGAGTTCTAATTTATTTGCTAGCAGTAGTATTTTTAATACCGATACTTTAAGAGTAGCCACTATTGGCGTGAATGGTATGGGATGGGCGAACACCCTTGGTGCCCTTTCTGTAAAAAATGTAGAAGTAGTGGCCTTATGTGATATTGATGAATCGGTTTTAAATAAAAGGAAGGCTGAATTACTTATCAAACAACCTAGCGTTACTAAAATTGATACCTATAGCGATTATAGAAAAATTTTAGATAGAAAAGATATTGATATTGTCATTGTAGGCACACCCGATCATTGGCATGCACTACAAATGATTAATGCTTGCGCGGCGGGTAAACATGTATACGTAGAAAAGCCGGCAGGCAATTCTATTGGAGAATGTAATACCATGATTGCTGCCAAAAATAGATACAACCGTATTGTACAAGTAGGGCAATGGCAAAGAAGTCAAAAACATTTTAAAGATGCATTAGATATTGTGCATTCAGGACAACTTGGGAATATTCGTACCACTAAAGTTTGGTGTTATCAAGGATGGATGCGTCCTCAACCAGTAGTAGCTAATAGCGCAGCCCCTGCAGGTGTTGATTATACCACTTGGTTAGGACCAGCACCTACACGTGAATTCAATGCAAGCAGGTTTCATTTTCATTTTAGATGGTTTTGGGATTATGCAGGTGGATTGATGACCGATTGGGGCGTGCATTTATTGGATTATGCTATTCAAGGAATGAAAGCAGGTAATCCAAAAAGTGTTAGCGCCTTAGGTGGAAAATTTGCTTACCCAGAATTAGCGGAAGAAACACCAGACACCTTAACTACTTTATATGAATTTGATAATTTTAATTTAGTATGGGATTCTGCCATGGGTATTGACAATGGTTCTTATGGTCGTGACCATGGTATTGCTTTTATTGGAAATAACGGAACACTTATTTTAGATAGAGGTGGTTGGGAAGTAATTGAAGAAAGACAATCAAAAAATAAAGTAGCTATTGCACTACATAAAAGTGAAGACAATGGTGTGAACTTACATTGGTTAAACTTTACAGATGCGATAAGAAATAATACGCCAGGCAGTTTACATTGTCCTATTGAAGAAGGAGCGCATATTGCTACCATTGCACAAATGGGTAATATTGCGTATCGTTCGGGTAAAAAAGTAAACTGGGATGCGAGTAAGAATTTATTTACCGATGATGCAATTAATAAAGAATACTTCACCAAGGCATACCATAACGGATATAGCCTTCCTAAAGTATAAAACCAATAATTAGTCTACAATAAACCTAAGTATATCCTTAGAATAATACAATAGGTTTACCCGTTGAAGGATGCGCCATAATTTGCGTATCAACATTAAATACTTCTTTTATTAAAATGGCGTCCACGATTTTTGCTGGGGCGCCATTTTTAATGATAGTGCCTTCTTTCAAGAAACTCAATTGGTCAGCATAACGTAACGCAATATTAATATCATGCACTACGCCAATTAAGGTAGTAGTTTCATTTAATAAAGAAACGGCTATCGATAAAAATAGTTCTTGATAATAAATATCTAAATTATTCAAAGGTTCATCTAAAAATAAATATCGCTGATCGTCTTTGGGGCTTTCCCAAATTTGTGCGAGCACGCGTGCATAATGTACGCGTTGTTTTTCTCCTCCACTTAGGGTTTGATAATTTCTATATATAAAACTATTTAAATCTAATAAGGCAATAACTTCTTGTACAATTTCTATATCTTTTTTAGATGGGTTAAATTCAAAGTGCGGATTTCTTCCCAGCATAACCACTTCTTCCACCGTCATAGGAAAACTCAATTCTGTTTGTTGACTCAAAACCGCTCTAGAGGCCGCCAGTCTTAGTTTTGTAAAGGTTTTGATATCGGAGCTATTATACATTATCCTTCCATCATAATTATCAAGTTCTCCACTTAATAATTTAATGAGCGTGGACTTACCCGACCCATTAGGACCAATGATTAAATTACATCTACCTGGTAAAAATTGAATAGAAACATTGTTTAGAATATTTTTATGCCCAATACTATAGTTTATTTGTTCTGCGCTTATCATCATTACAAATGGTTTTGATTAAAATGATATTTCTTCAGCAGAAAAATATATAAGGGTGCCCCTATAATAGAAGTAATGATACCAATAGGCATTTCAGCAGGGGCTAGTAAAAGTCGAGCGCCCATATCGGCCAATGTTAATAATAAAGCACCCATTATAATGGAGGCTGGAATTAATTTTCGATTATCGCTTCCAATAAGTAATCTTAATACATGCGGTACAATTAATCCCATAAATGCAATCACGCCTACAAAAGCAGTGGCCACTGAAACCATGGCCGTATTCACTATTAAAATACCTGTTTTTAATTTATTCACTTCCACCCCTAAATAACCCGCTTCCTGTTCGCCCAATAATAAAACATTTAATTTTTTAGCTTGTCGAAAGGAAATGTAAATACAAACCAATGCAACCATGCCAGTCACCAAAACTTGAAACCAAGAAGCACCAGAAAAAGTACCTAAATTCCAAAAAGTAATACTTCTTGCTTGCGGGTCTCTAGCAATATAGGTCATGAGTCCTACACCACTTAATCCAATGGCATTAATGGCCATACCTACTAAGAGTAATGGAAGTATGGAAACTCTTTTATTATTTTTTGCAAGACTATACACTAAATAAGTAGCTGCTAAACCCCCCATGAATGCAAATACAGGTACTAAAAACGGACCTAACACCGTTTTAAATAGGGGAGACATAAATGGGCTCAAGCTAAAAACAATAGAAGCTCCAAAAGCTGCACCAGCACTGGTTCCTATAAGCCCTGGTTCTACCACGGGGTTTCTAAATAAGCCTTGCATAAGTACACCAGAAACTGCTAATATAGCACCTGTAATAGCACATAATAAAACTCTTGGTAATCTTAATTGTAAAAAAACATTTTCATAAATAGATGTGTTCGCTTCTCCCTTACACCAATGAATGAATGCCGCCATCATTTCAGATGGCAATATTTGTACTGCCCCCAATGCAATGGCGGCAATCAATACCAATACTAGTACTAGGGTTAAAACAATAAAAAATATTTTATTATTTAGACGCATGAGTAGTTGGGTAAAATAAATGAATCAAGTCAATAATATTATCTCCTGTTCTTGGACCAAAATAAGTTAGGTCATGTTCTTCAAATCTTAGAATTCTTTTATTTTTTCCCGCCTTGGTTAAAGCTACACCGGGAACACCCGTTATAAATTTATCCATACTGCCCATTTGATCGTAACCAAAATCGGTAGCAATAATAATATCAGGATTCGCTGCTGCTATGGCTTCTGCACTAATTTGTCTGGCCCCTTTTGCATCATAATGAGCTACTTTAGCGCCTGCCATTTGAATGAGTTTATCACCCACCCCTTTTCTTCCACTCATTACAAAAAATACATTACTGGCTCTTCCAAAATGTATAATCATTACAGTAGGCGTGTCTTTTATTGTAATATCTTTTAAAACATTACTTGCACCAGCAATGCCTGCATCCATCACATTACAAAGTGAATCTGCTTTAGCACGCACGCCAAAAAAAGCACCTAACTCTTTCAATAACATTTTGGCACTGTCCATGGTATTGGCATTACCAAAGGCCTTGGTATGTAAACCCGCTTTTTCAATTTGTGGTAGAACCGTTTCGGGACCAATATCATTACTATGTATAACTACATCAGGTGTTAAAGAAATAATGCCTTCTGGATTCAAGGCTCTATGATATCCCACAGGCTTAATAAGCTTGGCACTATCGGGATAAGTACTACTCCAATCCACACCAATAATATTATGCCCCTTGCCTAAAGAAAAAGTAAATTCAGTTAAATGTTTAGATAAACTTACAATTCTTAAATCCTTGGTGCCGTCTATTTCTTTGTTTTGGAATCTGCCACAGGCAATAAGTCCTGCAATAAGCATGGTTCCTAGTATTATTTTTTTCATGGTTATTTTTTAAAAATTATATTTCAAATTCAGTCCTCCAAAATACAATGGATTTTCTGGAGCGGCTGTATACACATCGGGCATTTGGTTGGCGAATATCATCATAGGATATTTAATACCCATTAAGTTAGTCACTCCAAAGTAGATATCAAAATTGATTTTATTAGATAATTTATTTTGATAACCCAGTTTGCCATTCACTAAACTATAACTAGTTGCATAATAATCATTCATGGATGTAATGGGTGTTCTGTCTTTATAATTATAGGTCATATTTCCATATATACCTGTGCGTGTTAAAAGATCAAAACCAAGATTGGCCATATATTTAGGCACACCCGCTACCATTTTATTTGAATAGTCTTCGGTCAATACCACCGACTTTTGAATTTTGAAATTATCGCCATACGTAAAATTAGAATAGCTAATATTTGCAAAGGGTCTGATAGAGCTTATAAAATTACTACTAGATTGATATAAGGTATATTTTAATAAAGCCTCCATTCCATTATGTATTTCCTTACCACCATTGACTACATAACTATAAAGTGTAGTACTGGGGGAAGCTGGAGACACCACTGAAATAGCAGTCATTTTTTGGGAGAATACCGTATTAAAATAAGCTAATTCATACGTTAATTTATTGCCGAAGAATTGACCCTTAGATCCTATTTCAAATTGAGCACCTTTTTCTGGAGATAATAAATGATTTAAACTTCCAGTAGCAGGCGTAACGGGTTTAGTGACCGCCGGTGTGGTAATATAAAAATAAGAACTAGTAGGTGCTTTAAAGCCTGTACTATAAGAAGCATAAACCGATACTTGTTTATTAATTACTTTATTGATAGCAAAATGTGGCGCTACCATAGATTTATAAGCTGTATCAAAAGTTGCAGGTCGAGTCATTAAAGCAGTATTGAACCTATCATTTAAATTTAAATGCATATTACTTACACCCAAACCTGCTAAAATAGAAAACTCATTAGGCAAACTTAAAGTCCATTCAGAAAATAAATGATGGTTAGTGCTGGTAGCATAAATATTAGAGGTAGCAGTATTAATTACCCAATAAGGGTTTAGTCCATATACCCAAGTGCTTGCACTATCAAAAGGACTTTGCTTCATGCTATAGCCCACTACTTCTGCCACTTGTTGTTGTACTTCAATACCCGTAACACCCCCTAAACTAATTTCGTTGGTAATAGGTATCTTGGTATTTATAGCCGATCTTAAGCCATAGTTAATAGTATTCTTATCGGTCCATCCAGCTGCAGAACTTGCATTGCTATTAAATCCAATGCCATAAACAGTAGAGTTAATAGAAACATTTTGACTATGTGTATACACATGACTTATCCCTGTTCTAAAACTAACTACATTACTATGTCCATCTCTTTTAATATAATCTGGATTGCCAGAAAAATCGTTATTGTTAAATTGAGTAATGGTTAACTCACCTGAACGTTGGTCATAACTATTACTATACCCCGCATACATACTAAAACTATTTTTTTGATTGGGCTGTACATCGGCAATGACATTTACAAAATCTTTTTTAGAGGCGTTGTGAATGGTATAACCGTCTGTTTGTTGGTTACCATAGTTCACTAATAAAGAAGATTGAGCTCCGCCCGCTTTTAAACTAGTAGTGGTTCTTCTTGTGCCATAAGAACCCATTAGTATTTGTTGACTCATGCTCGTTTTTCCTTTCTCTGCTTTTTCACTAGTTAAATTAATAGCTCCTGCAATGGCTAAGCCATATAAGGTTCCAGCAGGGCCTTTACTAACTTCTACATTTGCAATAGAACTATAATCAATATCATCCATGGTGGTAATACCTTCTGCGTCAGTTAAAGGAATACCATTTAAATATACCTTATACCCTTGCCCATCGAAATTGCTACTAATTCCTCTCGTGCCTCTTGTTCCATTTCCATACCCTCTAATGTTTAATTGCTGACCGCCTCCAGCAGAACGCTTATTCATTTGCACACCAGTAATATTGGTTTGAATAGCATCGTCTAAATAAAGCCCTGTATTTCTATTCAACTCCACTGCTCCAATTTTAGTAATGGAACCGGGTTGATATAAAATTGATTTATTAGGATTGGATGTATTGGTTACTTCTACATCGGTTAGTGACATAGAGATAGGTGTTAAATAGAAAAAAGTATTTTTTTCATTTGCATTAATAGTTTTTATAAGTGTTTCATAGCCTATATAAGAAATAACAATTTTAGTTGAACCTGCTAAAGTCAAACTAAATTCCCCAGTAGTATTACTATTTATTTTTTGACTACCACTACTAATACTTGCGCTGGCCAAGGGTTTTTGAGTAAGGGCATCTACTACCTTGCCTGTAAAATTAGTTTGTGCGAATGCGTTTTGAAATCCTAGTAAAAATATAAATAGGATGCAATTTTTAAATTTCATTAAAAAAGAATTAATATGTGTAATGTAATAAAGCCCTATGCCATTGGCATAAGGGTAAAATGAACTGCGTAAAATTAAACGAACCTAGGAGGGGGCGCTTGCACTTCTTGTTCAACAGCATTAATCTTTTGGCTCCTTAAATTATAATGAGTGGTATTTAAATGAGACAAAGCAAAAACTGAACTACTGCTTTGAACTATAAAATAAGAAAGAGAAAATTTTACTAACTGCTTTGATTGTTTACCAATAGGTAGTGCGTCTGAATGTGATTGTAAAGAAGTTGTATAACTATTATATAACTGCGTTTGCATGGTATCATTGATACAATAAAACCAGGTCTCTCCTTTAATAACTTCTGTTTTAACTATATCATAAAAACTACCTTCTTTATAAAATTCCCTGCCCTCTTCTTCCCATTGAATGGCCTTGCTATTTTTTATTTTAACCAAGGCGCTTTCAGGTAATTTTTGGGCCATTTGCTGCGCAATGGATTCCTTGGTCAATTCTTGCTGTACGACATATACTATATAAGTACCCAATTGACTACTTAATACAAGGAATAATAATATAGAACAAGTAAGTCGTTTCAAATTTGATTGGCTTTTCTCCCCCTAAATTTAAGTTCTTTTTGGTTAGCAGCTATCATTAGTTGTCAAAATAAAATAGCTACGCATAATTTTATTTCTTTAAGGCTTTAAAATTACCATTGGGTTGCACAAAGCTTAGAGACAATAAATCTCCTTTATCATTCACTTCAAAATGAACTGCATAGCCTGCTACTTTTTTGAAATCAAATTTATGATTGCCCACAGGAACTAGCTCATATTCTGGTTGCCCTGGTACTAATACATACAATACATTTTCTTTTAAATAAGTTTTAATATCTGCGCCCGCTAAAGAAAAACTACTTACGTATTTTTTAAGATCATCTGCTGTCAAATCCTTCGTAGCGTTGGTTCTTTTAAATTTAATAGGTGCAGGTATAGCTGGTTCAAAATTAAATAATGAGGCCGATTCAATATCTCCTTTTAAGCCTGTGTTAAATTGAAAACGAATCGGACTTTTATCGGCGGTATCAATGCCTTCCTCGGTATTATAAGGTCTGAATATATCATAATGAAATTGCTCCATCCACCAATTTTGATTTTTTAATTTAGCAAACAATGAATCGCCTTTTACAAAAATTTCAAATTTTCCATACGCCTCATTGCTATACATACCAACATATTCGCTTAATGCATGTGAAAGCTTCGTATTATTTACTTGATTGCTAGTACTTACTTTTTCAGCTTCTTTCGCTTTTTCTTTGGCCTTTGCTTTTGCTTTTAACATGTCTGCGTTCCAATCAAAATACTTTAATCCTAATACTCTGTCTGTAATGGTGTTTCTTACAATAGAAGGAACACTTGATCCATTTTGATTCACTAATACTACTATACCAATACTATCGGATGGGAAAAAACTTGTGCTAGCACTAAAGCCATCAATATTTCCACCATGCTCTACTCTATAATGACCTTTGTAAGAAGCCATCATCCAAGCAAAACCATAAGTACTAAATTGAATATCTGGTTTTTCTGTAGTAGGCGTACCTGGCGCCATTATCATTTGTGAACTAGTGGCTTCTGCAATATAAGAGGCTGGAATAATTTCCACAGTATCTAATTTACCTCCATTAATCCAAACCTTTAACCACTGAGACATATCCATCACGGTGCTATTAATAGCTCCTGCAGGACCCATGCCCGCTATATCATAGTAAGGTGTTTTATGTATAACAGAATCCTTAATAACATTATATCCTAAAGCGGGTTCTTTATAGTTGGCTAAATCTTTTACAGAGAAATTGGAATTCGTCATGCCAATTTTTGAAAATATTTTAGACTCAACATTGGACTCCCAAGATTTTCCCGTTAATTTTTCGGCTAGTACTCCTTGTAATAAATACATGAAATTATTATACTGCCATATTTGTCTTAGTTCAGCAGAAGGCTCCATGTATTGAATACGCTTTACTAAATTATCTCTAGTATCGGGTGCTATGTACCAAGACAAATCATGTCTAGGAAGTCCAGTTCGGTGACTCATCATATCACGAAGGGTAATATGATTCGTTAGATCACTGGTATAAAATTTTAAATCGGGTAAATAAGTGGTCACTGGTTTATCAAAATCAATCGATTTTTCTTTTTGTAAAATACCTAATACAGAAGCTGTAAAAGCCTTGGTACAAGAACCTATTGCAAATTGGGTATTAGCAGTTACTGGTAATTTATTTTCAACATCACGATATCCAAAGCCTTTGGCAAAAATGACTTTGTTTTTTTCCACTACGGCCACTGCCACACCAGCAGCGTGGTTGTCTTTTAATATCTTATTAATTTCAGCCTCAATACCTACAAAACGTTTGTCTAGCTTGGTTTGAGCACTTACATTAAAACTTGTAATAACTATGATTGCTGTTAAGCAGTAAGTGAAAATTTGCTTTTTCATATAATAAAAGTTTATACTTCAAATATATCATTAATTAGTTAACTTAGTTATTCAAAATACACCTATGGCAAATAGACGCAATTTTATCCAACACCTAGGCCTGATGGCTGGTGCCTTTTCTGCAAATAGTTTATTCAATCAAGCGCATGCTGCTGAATTTGCGCATATGAATTTGCAAAAGAGAATGCTCAGTCCCAAGGAAATAGCCATGGATGAAGACTATTGGTCGGTGATTCAACAAGGCTATACAGTAAGCCCATCTCTTATTAATTTAAATAACGGGGGAGTAAGTCCAAGTCCAAGAATAGTACAAGAAGCAGTAGAAACTTTTAATAAAATGACCAACGAGGGTCCATCTTATTTTATGTGGCGCATACTTGATCAAGGAAGAGAACCCCTTAGATATAAACTAGCACAACTAGCAGGTTGTGATCCTGAAGAAATTGCCATTAACAGAAATTCAACAGAGGCATTGAATACCGTAATTTTTGGATTGAACTTAAAAGCAGGCGATGAAGTCATTGGTACCAAGCAAGACTATCCGAATATGATTAATGCATGGAGACAGAGAGCTGCTAGAGAAGGTATTGTATACACGCAACTTAGTTTTAAATACCCTATTGAAAATGATGAAGAAATTGTAAGTGCTTTTGAAAAAGCCATTACCCCTAAAACAAAAATATTTCATATCACACATATGGTGAATTGGGTAGGACAAATTATGCCTGTTAAAAAATTATGTGATTTAGCTAAAAAACATAATATTGAAACCATTGTAGATGGAGCGCATAGTTTTGGTTTGATGGATTTCGCCATTCCCGATTTTGGTTGTGATTATTTTGGAACTTCTTTGCATAAATTTTTATCGGCACCCATTGGGTCTGGTATGTTATGGATTAAAAAAGAAAACATTGAAAAAATTTGGCCTTTAGTTTGTAACGATAACCCGAAAGGAACCGATATTAGAAAGTTTGAAACCCTTGGTACCAGAAGCTTTCCTATTGAGCAAGGTATTGGAGAAGCCATTAATTTTCATACGGCCATTGGTAGCAAGCGTAAAGAAGAGCGTATTCGGTACTTAAAAAATTATTGGGCTACCCGCGTTCAAAATATTCCTAAAGTAAAAATTAATACCTCCTTAAAAGACGCCTACTCTTGTGCAATTTGTGGCGTAAGTATTGATGGCATGACACCTGGTGCACTAGACAGCGCTTTATTCAATGATTATAAAATTCATACAGTGGGTATTGTATGGGAAAATATTAGTTGTGTGCGTATTACGCCTCATGTATATACTCGACTACAAGATTTGGATAAGTTAGTACATGCTATAGAAAAAATAGCCAAGAAAGCTTAGTCAATTTTTAAAAATAATTTACACGCATAAAAAAAGCTCGTCCTAATAAATAGGGCGAGCTTTTTAATTTAAATACTTTTTAAAAACTTAACTGTTCTAATGAGAATTCTACTAGCAGTTATGGTTTTTTAACCGTTGGATAAGTCACCCCTAGTTGTTCTAAATAAGTACCATACTTCGCATCATTATAATAGAAAGGTTTCATTTGCTCTCTATATTTTTGCATTATTTCTTTATTTAAATGTGTTGCAGGTGGGTCGGTTGCGCTAATAAAGGGAATATATTTTACGTCTTTGTTTTGCACATCTGTAAAATAAGTTTTAGCATCTTGAATTAATTTAGGATTGGTAAAACAATCTAATAAAGTCATCGCTGCTGCTTCTGCTCCAGCTAAAGCACCTTTATGTGCAATAGGTGTTGCCATAGCAATGGCATCGGCCCAATGATGTCCTTTGGTGCCTGGAATATTAGCTGGAAAACCTAATACAATGGTAGGTATATTCCAAGAAATATCTGCAATATCATCCGATCCTCCACCCCAAGAAAAAGGAACAGAACCTTTAATCGTATCAATGGTTGTTTTTAATCCATCAATGGGTTTGCCTTCCATATCTTTTTTAGGAGCTTCTACTAAAGCTTGTACTGCTCTTGCCATTTCCATATCCTTATCATCCCATACAGGCATACCTACTTTTTTAATATTGGCATACATAGCTTCTGCTAATGGCTTATTAAAATGTCCTGGCCATGCAGTGCCTAAAATTTGATGGGTCACCGTGGTGCCCGACATCATAGCAGCACCCTCTGCAATTTTAATACCCGATTCGTAATTGGCTTTAATATCTTCATAAGTACGCTCTCTAAAATAATACCAAACACTTGCCTTACTAGGTACTACATTGGGTTGGTCTCCACCATCCACCACTACATAATGAGAGCGGTTTGTTGGTTTTAAATGTTCTCTTTTAAAATTCCAACCAATGTCCATTAATTCAACGCCATCTAAGGCACTTCTACCGCGCCATGGTGCACCCGCTGCATGTGCAGCTTCTCCATTAAAATCAAAACGCACACTTACAAGTCCATTGCCTCCATTGTCTCCATAGTTAGAACCAAAACTTCCGCTCACGTGCGTAAATATACAAGCGTCAATATTTTTAAAATAACCATCTCTTACATACCAAGCCTTAGTAGCCACTAACTCTTCTGCAACACCAGGCCAAATTACAATCGTACCTGGCATATGTTCCTTCTCCATCATTTCTTTCATTGCAATAGCTGCATAAATAATAACTGCCTGTCCTGAGTTATGTCCTTCTCCATGACCTGGCGCGCCTTCTACTATAGGATCTTTATACGCAACACCTGGTTTTTGTGAAGCTTTTGGAATACAATCAATATCACTACCTAATGCAATCACTGGAGAACCTGTTCCCCATTTAGCCATCCATGCAGTAGGTACATTGGAAATATTTTTTTCAATAGCGAATCCATTTTTTTCAAGTACACTAGTAAGGTAAGCAGAGGTTTCAAATTCTTGAAATCCTAATTCACCAAAACTAAAAACTTTATCTACCATAACTTGTACATCCTTTGCATGACCTGCAACACTTGTATACAATTTTTGCTTCATCGCAGCCAAGTCTTTTTCTGAATACTTTTTTTGTGCCATGATTTGCATAGAGCTTAACAATGCAA
>CANCRC010000013.1 GCA_947380435.1 Chitinophagaceae bacterium | reverse complement strand
CTAGCCATAACCCTAAGCAGTGGAACGCCTTAAAATTATTAAATGAAAAAGGAGAGTTTGTAAGTGGTGAAGAAGGAAAAACAATTTTAACACTAGCCGCTAACGAAGATTTTAATTATGCAAGCATAGATGATTTAGGAAAAATAATTGCAGGCACCAATAGTCTTGAAAAACATATTGAAGCCATTGTGAACTACCCATTAGTAGATGTGGATGCTATAAAAACAGCAAATTTTTCTGTGGTGGTAGATGCTATTAATAGCTCTGGCGCTTTTACCGTACCTGCCTTATTAAAAGCCATTGGTGTAAATGATATTACTATTTTAAACGAAGAAATGCATGGCAACTTTGCGCATAACCCAGAACCTTTAAAAGAACATCTTACCGAGCTTTGCGATACAGTAGTAAGTAAAAAAGCGAGTTTGGGTATTGCCGTAGACCCCGATGTAGACCGCTTATGTTTTGTAAGTGAAAACGGAGAATTATTTGGAGAAGAATATACACTAGTTGCAGTTGCCGATTTTATTTTACAAAATAAAAAAGGGGCCACTGTTAGTAATTTATCTTCTACCCGCGCTTTAAGAGATGTTACTGAAAAATACGGCTGCAGTTATTTTGCAAGTGCTGTTGGAGAAGTGAATGTGGTGAATAAAATGAAAAGCGAAAAAGCAGTGATTGGCGGAGAAGGCAATGGTGGTATTATTGTACCTGATTTACATTATGGCAGAGACTCCCTTATTGGCATTGCTTTATTTTTAACCCATTTAGCTAAAACCAAAATGAGTGCTTCTGCTTTAAGAGCCAGCTACCCTGCTTATTTTATGAGCAAGAAAAAAATGGACATTGACGCTTCTTTATCTCTCAGTAAAATATTTGATGTACTTGCTACCAAATTTGCAGCCTTTCCTATTAATAAAGAAGATGGCTTTAAAATAGATTTTGACAATGAATGGGTGCATTTAAGGTCGAGTAATACAGAGCCTATTATACGCATTTATACAGAAGCTAAAACACAGGCAGCTGCCGATAAATTAGCGGACGAGATTATTTCAATTATAGGAACAATTAACTAACTTAGAAAAAGTTTAGACTCTACATTATAGACTAGTTATATATAGATACATGGAAAGAATTTATTTTGATAATGCAGCCACTACTTCACTAGACCCAATAGTCTTAGAAGCCATGATGCCATTTATGACTGAAAAATTTGGCAACCCTTCTTCTATTTATAGCTATGGGCGTGAAACTAGAATGGCCATTGAGCAGGCCAGAAAACAAGTAGCAAAAATTTTAGGGGCAAGACCTGCAGAGATATTCTTTACCAGCGGAGGCACGGAAAGCAGCAATACTATTTTACATGCTGCCATGGAAAACTTGGAATGTAAGCATATTATTAGCTCACCTATTGAACACCATGCCACTTTACATACTGTTAGCCATTTAGCTAAAAAATACAATGCGAAGCTTAGTTTAGTGAACATTCTTCCCAATGGACATATCGATACTATCCATTTAGAAGAACTACTTGCTGCTTCGAATGAAAAAACTATTGTGAGCATTATGCATGCTAATAATGAAATTGGCAATATGATTGACCTGATGGAAGTGGGCGGCATTTGTAAAAAGTATAATGCTTATTTCCATAGTGATACCGTTCAAACTGTAGGCCATTTCCCTTTTGACTTAACCAATACCCCTGTTGATTTTATTACAGGTGCTGGACATAAATTTCATGGACCTAAAGGAGTGGGTATTTTATATATAAATGAAAATATAAAAATTAACCCTTTATTACATGGTGGTGCCCAAGAAAGAAATATGCGTGCAGGTACTGAAAATTTATATGGCATTGTAGGTTTGGCAAAAGCCTTGGAGATAGCTACTGAAAATTTTGAAAAAGATAGCGACAGTATTGCTGGCTTGAAAAAATACATGCACGAGCAGCTTATCGAAAAAGTACCTGGGGTAAGTTTCAATGGCGACCCTTTTGGTAAAAGCCTCTACACTACTTTAAGCGTTAATTTTCCCAAGTCTGAAAGAACGGAAATGATTTTATTTAATTTAGATATTCAAAATATTTGCGCCAGTGGGGGAAGTGCTTGTTCTAGTGGCGCACAAACAGGATCTCATGTTATACAAGCACTACATAAAGGAAGCAATGATGTCACTGTTCGTTTCTCTTTCTCTAAACACAATACAAAGGCCGAAATTGATAAAGTGGTAGCTACCCTATTAACTATTTTGTAAGTATTTAACTACTTGCAAATTAGTAGATAATAATATTGAACTGATCTAACCTAAACTAGATTAAACTTTCTCTATAAAAAAAGGTCCCCCAATTTTCAGGAGGACCTTTTTTTTATTACACTTTAGTACTATTCAAATTCAATACCCTACTTAGCACTATTACTTTCAGTACTATTTTTTTACTGCAAAGTCTTGGCCCATTTTATTAATGGCTGAAATAAGCTGGTAACAGGTTAAGGCGTCTTGTACAAAAACTATTTGCTTATTCGTTAAGCTATTGGGTTTACTTTGGTAAGCATTTTCAAGATTTTGCATAAACTGATCTTCAGACATGGGCTCACCCAGTGATTTATAATAAGCAATTTCTTGGCTTAAGTCCTTTAGTACTGAAGTAGAAACCTTCTTGGCAACATTCATTTCACCAGAAGCATAACATGATTGTAAAAATATATAAGAGAAATAGTTATGTTGATTACCTCTATTAGAAGTCATACCATAAGGGAAACTCTTCTCACTCGTCTCGCTATCTAATTTTCTAATAATTTGTCTAGCGCTGTCTAATTTACCTTCGCTTACTAAGGCTTGAGCAATTTGCGCAACTGTTAAACGAATAGAATTCAAATGTCTGCGATTTTCTTCATCGTAGTAAACATTTGGATTTTTAGCGTTCCCAAAAGTAAACTTAGTCATAATGTTTTTATAAGAAACATCGGCATCAATGCTTTGGCCAATTGATGGCACTAGTTGATAAGACATACCTGTTTGACGTACATATTTATCTAAGCCCATTTCTTTTAACTCCTGTGTAGAAGTAAAGCAAATAGGTCTTTTAAATTGTGAAGTAGCAATAATGGCATAAATAGCCATTTCGTTTTTTAGTAAGTATTGTCTATTCGGATTGAAATCAATTAATAATTCATCTACTATATTGTCGGTAGGTTTCGAAATGCCAGAAGCCAATGCATTGGCCTTATTTACCGGCACTTTAAACTTATGTGTAGGAAATATATTCACGGGGCCTTCTTGTGTAGAGGCTTGGAACTTTCCTGAAGGATCTGCAATCACGTTTCTGAATACAGAATCTAAATCATGGTAAGTTGCATCACCGAATCCAGGTACTGCATTGTAATAAGCCACATTCAACTTACTACCCGATACTTGGTCTTCTGTAAATATGAGGTCAAATTTTTCGCTCTTATTTACTTTATACCTAAGCTCTTTCATATACCAATCAGAGCCTAATAAACTATTCACTACCACACGTACATCGGGTCTTATCCCTTCTACCTCTTGCGCATACCATAAAGGATAAGTATCGTTGTCTCCAAAAGAAAATAAAATGGCGTTCGGAGGACAGCTTTCTAAATAATTACGTGCTAAATCACGTGGTAAAGTTTTTTGGCTTCTATCATGGTCATCCCATTCTTGTTGCGCCATAAGGGCCGGCACTGCTAAAAAGGAAATAACTGTAGCTAATATAGCCGCTATTTTTTTTGTAAGGAATTTCTCCAACCATAGCGCCACTTGCAATACACCCAAGCCTATCCAAATAGCAAATGCATAGAAAGAGCCTACATAAGCATAATCACGCTCACGAGGTTGCAAACTTTGTTGATTCAAATAAATAACAATGGCAATACCTGTGAAAAAGAAAAGAAGTCCTGTGACTATAAAATCTTTTTTATTTTTTTGGTATTGGAAAATAAATCCAATGATGCCTAAAATAAAAGGCAACATGAATAAAGTATTGTGCGCCTTGTTTTGACTTTTGATAGAATCCGGCAATTTAGACTGGTCACCAAATAAGAAATTATCAACAAAAGATATACCTGTACTAAAATTACCATCTCTTACATTTCCAAATCCTTGTAAATCGTTTTGTTTACCAGCAAAATTCCATAAGAAATAACGCAGGTACATAAAACCAAATTGGTAATTAGTAAAGTATTTAATATTATCTCTTAAGGTTGGAGGCGTTCCATCTTCCACACCAGCAAAGGCTTTAAAGCTATCCATCTGGCCTCTGTCATTCTCAGAGTCCCACATTCTTGGAAACAAATGCGCTGAAGGTGCAGCAGCCCAATCTCTTTTATAATTTTTGCCCGCTATTTCATAAGTACTCTTCGCTTTTACATATTGATCTCCATTTTCTACATTCTCTACTTTATCTACATAATCTGGTCCAAATAAAATAGGCCAATCGCCATACTGCTCTCTTCCTAAATAACCCATTAAAGTAACAGGGTTGTCTACATTATACATATCCACTGAAGGATCGGCATTAGAGCGCACCATGGTCGTTAAATAACTCGTATAGCCTAATAAGAAAAAGATAGTACACCAAATACCTAATTTTAAAAAGTAAAATCCTTTCTTGTTGGCATATCGAATGCCTAGCGCTAAAATAACCGCTACCAAAACAAAGAAGAAGATAAATCCACTAAAGAAAGGAAGACCCAATGAGTTCACAAAGCTAACATCAAAGGCGCCTGCCCACTTAATAGTATATTGAATTAAGAATACTTGTATAAAACCAGTAATGATAACACCAATTAAAAAGGCTAAAAGGCCACCCTTAAGACTTGGTTTATATTGTCTGAAATAATAGACCATCACAATGGCTGGTATAGTTAACAAGTTCAATAAATGTACTCCAATGGATACACCCATGATGTAGAAAATAAAAATGATCCATTTGTCTGCACCGGGTTCATCGGCCTTATGTTCCCATTTTAAAATGGCCCAAAAAACTAGGGCTGTAAAAAAAGAACTAAGTGCATATACTTCTCCCTCTACTGCACTATACCAAGCTGTATCACTAAATGTATATCCTAAAGCGCCCACTGTACCTGCGCCCATGATTAAAATAATTTGATAAGTAGTTAAGGCTAGCCCTGTGCTACTCTCTACCATTCTTTTGGCAAAATGGGTAATGGTCCAGAATAAAAATAAAATAGTAAAGCCACTCGCTAGAGCACTCATGGTATTGACCGCCTTAGCAGCAGTTAATGGATTGTCTCCAAAAAGAATAATAAATACACGGCCTAATAAGACAAACATTGGCGCTCCTGGAGGGTGTGGAATTTGTAATTTATAGGCACTGCTTATAAACTCGCCGCAGTCCCAAAAACTACCTGTTGCCTCTATGGTCATGACATAAACTGTACATGCAATTAAAGTAACAATCCACCCTGTCCAATTATTAATTTTTTTAAAGTCCATTGTAAGCGTTTTATTAGTTGCAAACTTAATTGAAACTAGCCAAAATGGGAAATTAATAGGCCCATAATAGGCTCTTTAAGTATATTTTAAGATTTCCGGGTTCCCCCTAGGTTTTTTATCTTTGAGCCCTCATGCAGAAAAACCAATCGGTCGCTTTTCATACTTTGGGCTGTAAACTGAATTTTTCAGAGACTTCCACCCTTTCTAGACAATTAGAACAGGAAGGCTTTGAAAAAAAGGCATTTACAGAAGTAGCAGATATCTATGTTATAAATACCTGTTCTGTCACCGAAAACGCCGACAAAGAATGTCGTCAGTTGGTAAGAAGAATTCAAAGATTGGCTCCAGAGAGTTTTGTGGTTATCACAGGATGCTATGCGCAATTAAAGCCCAAGGAAATTGCTGAGATTCCTGGCGTGGATTTGGTTTTAGGAGCAGCTGAAAAGTTTAACCTTGTTCCCCATTTAGCTAATTTAACCAAGGGCGATGCGACTAAAATTTGTAGTTGTGATATTGAAACCGTTACCGATTTTAAAACTTCTTTTTCCGTTAATGATAGAACCCGTACTTTTTTAAAAGTGCAGGATGGATGTGATTACAGTTGTACTTTTTGTACCATTCCTATGGCGCGTGGTAAAAGTAGAAGTGACCGTATTGAAAATGTGGTAGCACAAGCACAGTCCTTAGCTTCTAGTGGCGTAAAAGAAATTGTATTGACAGGCATTAACTTAGGCGATTTTGGAAAAAGTGAAGAAGGCGGGAAAAAACACACAGAAAATTTCTTTGATTTACTCAAAGCCTTGGAACAAGATACCAACATGCCTAGGTACCGCATTTCTTCTATTGAGCCGAACTTACTCACCAATGAAATTATTGAGTTTGTTGCAAAGAGTAAACGCATTATGCCGCATTTTCATATTCCATTACAAAGTGGTTCAGATGCAGTTTTAAAATTAATGCAAAGAAGATATACCCGCGATTTATACCAAGAAAGAGTGGACCTTATTAAAAAAATAATGCCCCATGCCTGTATTGGCGTGGATGTGATTGTAGGTTCCCCCGGTGAAACAGAAGAATATTTTAAAGAAAGTCTTGACTTTATTCATGCATTAGATATTGCTTATTTGCATGTATTTACCTATTCTGAAAGAGCAGCTACCAAGGCTTTGACCATTAAGCCTATTGTCCCTATACAGCTGCGACATGAAAGAAATAAAATACTCAGGAATTTATCTTACCAAAAATTGCAATACTTTACTGAAAGCCAAAGAGGTGCTACTAGAAAAGTTTTATTTGAATCGCCAAAAGTGAATAAAGAAAATGAGGGCATTATAATGCTAGAAGGATTTACCGATAACTATATTAAAGTAGAAACACCCTACCGTGCCGAGTGGAGCAATCAAATTATTGATTGGAAATTAGTGTAGAAAAATGATTAGAAAGCGTATTAAAAATATTATTGTATAAAATTATTAAAAAAATTATTGGAGCGAAACTTCAGAAGCTTTAAACTCAACAATCATCATCATATTAATACTTTCCAACTTAACGTAAACCGATTTTTTACTCGCTTTCACCACTTCTCCTTTCTGCCCCATAAATAAACCCTGATTAATTTCCACTTTTGTTTGTGGGGGTATATTGGCCATGTCCACTACTTGTATAGTGGCATCCGACTGGCCTAAGTATTTTCGAATAGCTTCAATTTCATTATCTCTTATAATGGCGGGCTTTCTTAAAAAGTATAAAAAATTCACTACCCCTATGGTAGATAAAATTTTAGTGTGGTCCTCTTTGCTGGCTTTAATGAAAACATAGGATCTAAAAAGTGGCTCTTCAATAATTTTTTTTCTATCCGACCATTGTCTTTCTCTTTTTTGAACAGGGCACCAGCTCTCAAAACCATTCTTGGTTAACAAGCCGTCTACTTTTTTCTCCCATTTAGACTTTGTATATATAACATGCCAGGTTTTAACATTGGCTCCGGTTTCTACTTTCATACTCCTCTATCCTTTTTTAGCGATTAAATTAGGTTTAGCAAATTCTGATAATAATTTACTAGACTCATTTATTTGAATATCCTTAGCAACCATTTTCAACCAAGCTTGGTATCTATCTTGTTTTGTTTTATCTGGATTATTATAAAACTTATCATAATCTGCTTTTAAAGAACTTACCGTCATGGGTGTCTTCAACTTCAATATGCTTTCATTTTGTTGAATCACATTTTGAATCTCTTTCTTATATAATCTGTATTTATTGAGCTCCAAAGTGACAGGCTTATCTACCTGAGCCGATACCCATTGTAAGTTTTTCTTAAATCGGATATTGGCAGTATCGTTCTTAATTTTAGTATTCGCTTTTAAAGCAATGGTAGCAATCTCATTTGAATTAGTCCAAGGAGAGAACTTAGCGCGCTCCATTTCATCCCAAGGCAAGGCAGAAGGATTGTCCTTTTCACGGTATTTCAAGAACTCATAATCATCTGGGAAAACTACATCTGGCACTACTCCTTTTCTTTGAGTAGAACTTCCTGTGACTCTATAAAATTTTTGAAAAGTTAATTTCACAGCACCATATTCTGTTTGAATACCCATCGCATCTAAAGGTTTTCCGAATGCCACATTTCTTTGCACAGTTCCTTTTCCATAAGTGGAAGTACTTCCTACAATTAAGCCTCTTTTATAATCTTGTATTGCACCAGCAAAAATTTCACTCGCAGAAGCACTAAACTCATTCACCATGACCACCAATGGACCATCGTATAAAATTCCTGGCGTTTCATCGGATAGTATTTGTGATTTTCCTTCTTTACTTCTTATTTGTACAATGGGTCCTTTATCTATAAATAAACCAGCCATTTGAACTACTTCATATAAAGAACCACCGCCATTGTAGCGAATATCAATAATAATACCTTTTACTTTTTCTGCTTTTAATTTTTCTACTTCCTTGGCAATATCTTTAGAGCATCTTGCACCATCTTCTCTTTCAAAGTCGGCATAAAAATCGGGAAGTAAAATATAACCAATTTTTTCACTGCCATTTTGAATGATTGCACTTCTTGCAAAACCTTCATCTAGTACAATTTTCTCTCTTATTAAAGAAACTATTTTAGTAGTGCCATCTGGCTTTCTTACTGTTAATCTTACTTCTGTACCTAAATCACCTCTAATTAATTTTACGGCGTCAGTGGTTTCATAGCCTGAAACATCTACTGGCTCTTCAGCGCCTTGTGCAATTTTTACAATTACATCATTCACTACTAATAGTCCCGACTTCCAAGCGGCCCCGCCTGGTTGAATACTTGCAATCTTTACTCCATTGTCATCCTGCGTTAATTGAGCCCCTATGCCATAGAAAGTGCCACTCATTTGCTCTGTGAATGATCTTTTTTCAACAGGCGCGAAATAATCGGTATGCGGGTCCATTAAACCTGTAATCGTATTTAAAAAAGATTCGAACCTTTTTTCTTTATCAAATGTCTTCTCTAAAAGGCTAAACCTTTTTACATAAGTTTTTTTAATAGAAGCGCGTGCATCTTTTTCTAATTCAATATCTGTTTTTACTATAAAATTATCTTTAACAGTATCTTTTATTTTACTAGTATCAGCGATTGCTTTTGCCTTAGCATGTTTTTCTCTGTCTTCTATTAAGTTAACATATCTGTCTAACACTTTATACTTAATGGCCTGACTCCATCTTTTAATTCTTTCAACTTCACTACTTGCATAGTTCATTTTATCGGCATCTACCATTAAAGAATCATCAATTGTAAAATCAAAAGGTTTTTCAATAACGCTTTCAAAAATAGATTTTACTTCTTTTGCTCTTCTTTCATACATAGCATTGGCCGCAGGCTCGAATTGGATAGCTGCTCCATGTATTTCATCGTCAATAGAAGTGGCAAAAACTTTTAAGGAATCAATATCTGATTGAAGTAAAATATTTTTTTCAGGATCTAATGTTTTTAAATAGGCATCAAAAACTTCTTTTGAAAATTTATCATCAATTATTCTTGGGCTATAATGCTCACTCTCTAATAAACGACCTACTGTGGACAATAGTTTTCTATGCCTAATCTCCGAAGATTCAGTAGGGGTAGTATTGAAGGTATTGAAAGCAAAAAACAAGCCTCCAACTAGTATTAAAGTGGCAAAGAATTTCCACTTATTTTGTTTTAAATATGTCATAATCTCACGCATGAAGTATTTCAAAAATAGTATAAAATGCCTATCATAGGACTATAATTGAAATAAAGCCATCATTTTTGTGACAAATTTATAAAAACATGGAAAACTTCTTTCTTTGGTTCCTTATTTAACGTATTTTTGCGACCCTAAATGGAGGGCGTAGCTCAGTAGGTTAGAGCGACAGTTTGTGGATCTGTAGGTCGTGGGTTCGAGACCCATCGTTCTCCCCAAAACCTATCCTTTCCGAGTAGTCGGTCATTGGATAGGTTTTTTTATGTAAAGTGGTTTTCTATGCATTTACTTTTATTGGCTTTATTAATTGCCTGCTTTGGCTGGCTTATTAGCTGGGGGTTTATTAAACTCCTGTTCTTTCCTCATAGAAGCATTCGCGTGGCTGGGAGAGAATGGCAAAGTCTTTTTTCAAAAAAGGCAGGTCAAATTTCAATCAATCAAATACTACCTCCATTAACACAGGGGGATAGCTTTCAAAAATTACTTCCTTTTATAGATGCAAAATTGGATGAATTTTTTAAAGAAAGATTAGTGCAGAAAATGCCTGTTATTTCAATGTTTATTGGAGATAAAACTATTACTCAATTAAAAGAAGTGTTCTTGGAAGAGCTAGCGCAAATTTTCCCTTCCCTTCTATCCGAATTTACTCAATCAACAGCAAACGCCTTTTTGTTGAACATAGAGACCAAATGGTCAAAGGAACTTGAAACATATCTACTCAAAGCCACACAAAAAATAAGAATTATGGCTTTCTGCCTTGGCTTTATTTGGGGGCTGCTTTTGCAGTTCATTATAAGTGCAGTTTAAATTGCCGTTTATACATTCTGGCTGCCTTCCTTAGAGATTATGTTAGATATTTGCAAATCCAATAAACCGAGAGAACAAAAACGTATCCAATTAGTATGAAAAATATATATTTAGTTATTTCTTTTTTACTTGTGCAAATGAGCTCTAACGCACAATATCCTGCTGCGGCAGGGGCAAGAGCTGCTGGCGCCAATATGAATCAAGGACATTTTTATGGTAAAATAATTGACGCCAATAAAAAAGGTATCGAAGGTGTTACGCTTCAAATTAAAGGAAGCAAATTTGACCCTGTTACCAAAAAAACTACGGAGGCAATTTTAGGGACTATGTTAACTGCTGCCAATGGCGATTTTAGTTTTGAAAACTTACCAGTCATGGGCAATTTTAAATTAAGTATTTCAAGTGTGGGGTATAAAAAATTAGAGAAACAATTAAGCTTTGGTATTAAAATGGGTGGCGGACAAAGCATGCAAGAAATGATGGCCTTAGTAGATAAAGATTTAGGCAATATTAAATTAGAAGAGTCCCCTACCGATTTACAAAGTGTAACAGTTACCTCTACAGCTAAGCCTCAATTTGAAATGGGCATTGACCGTAAGATATTTAATGTCGATAAAAATATAATGAGCACAGGGCAGACTGCAGTAGAAGTAATGAAAAGCATTCCTAATTTAAATGTAGATATTGATGGCAATGTGACTTTAAGAAATGCAACGCCTACTTTACTCATTGACAATCGTCCTACTACTTTAACTATGGATCAAATTCCAGCAGACATTATTGATAAGGTAGAAATTATTACCAACCCTTCTGCTAAATATGACGCATCGGGTGGTAATGCAGGTATCTTAAATATTGTATTGAAAAAGAATAAGAAGAACGGATATAATGGTGGCATTAGATCGGGTATTGATATGCGTGGAAAATTCAATGGCGGTGGAGATTTAAATGTTAGAGATAACAAATTAAACTTTTCAGTAAGCGCTAATATGAATGGAAGAAAGTCTATTAATAATAGTAAGAACGAAAGAGAAATTTTAGGTACTAAGCTTCCTAGTTTCGTTAACACTACAAGTGATAATACAGGAAATGGTTCTTTTGATTTTTATAGAGCGGGTATGGATTATTTACCAGACAATAGAAACTCATTTTCTTTGTACACTAATATTATGCAAGGCGGCATGGGTTCTTCAGGCACACAAACCGTAGACTCTTTAAATGGCAAGCCTCCTGTAAGCTTAATCAATGATTCTAAATTTAATTTCTTAAATAAAGGCGGGCAATTAGGCTTCAAGCATTTATTTGCTGAACAAGGACATGAGATCACTGCCGACTTTAATTACAACGAGTCTTCGAATACCAACTGGTCTACCATTAATTCAAGCTACTTAAACCAAAGAAGTAATGGTGTTGGTAATAATAAAAACTATACTACCAATATTGACTACGCACGTGAGTTTAAAAATGCTGTCAAATTTGAAACAGGTATTCGATATAACACTAGAGATGAATTTAATAGCAGAGACCAATTTAGAAATAATATTTACTTAAGTAGTGTGAGTACGAAATACAACTATGGTGAAAATATTTTAGCGGGCTATGTGAACTTAAATGGGAAAAAGAATAAATTAAGTTACCAACTAGGCTTGAGAGCAGAGAACAGATCTTATACAGTAGATGTTCAAAACAACAAAGGATTAGATTCTTTACATTTTAAAAAATCATTCCCTATTTCACTTTTCCCTAGTGCCTTTGTTACTTATAAAGTAAACGACAAACAAGATATTCAATTGAATTATTCTAAGCGTATTAATGCGCCTAACTTCTTTCAATTGCAACCCTTCCCCGATTACTCCGATCCTTTAAATATTACAGTGGGTAACCCCAACTTAGACCCTCAGTTTACGCATTCTTTTGAATTAGGCTATAATAACGCTTATCAAAAAGGGTCTAACTTTTTAGCCAATGCTTACTATAAGTATAGCACTAACTTAATTACCAACTATATCTACAAGGCCATTAATCCAATTACCAACGATTCTGCTTTTTACAGTTCTTATATCAATGCCAACACGGCTATTACTTACGGACTTGAATTAAGCAATAAAACAGCCATTGCAAAATGGTGGGATATGAACTTAAGTTTTAACTTATTTAATTCTTCTATACAAGCCACTATACCTGGTCAAGATGTAAATAATAATTTAACCAGTTGGTTTAGTAAGATGAATAATACTTTCAAATTACCAAAGGGCTATTCAATTCAATTTAGTGGTCAATACCAAGCGAAAACTATTCTACCTCCAGGTGGTGGAGGTCGCGGTGGTGGAGGCGGATTTGGTGGTATGGGTGGCGGCTTCGGCGGTCCTCAGTCTACTGCACAAGGTTATAACCTGCCTTATTACGACTTCGACATGGCCGTTAAAAAAGATTGGACCTTAACTGGTGGAAGAACAGCAAGTTTATCTTTTAGTGTAAGTGATATATTTAAAACAAGAGTGAATAAAACCTATTCAGAAAGCCAATACTTTATTCAAAACGTAACAAGAGTGAGAGACCAACAGTTCTTTAGATTGAACTTCTCTTATCGTTTCGGAAAATTTGATGTGAACTTATTAAAACGTAAGAATAATAAATCAGAAGATGGTGGCGGTATGGATCAAATGCCTCCTCAATAAATTTTTTAAAAGATAGAAAGTTTATTTCTGGGTTTTTCCTTCTAGCATAGGTACAAAAGAAAAACTATCAAACTTTTCTTGCTTCACAGAGCCATCTCTTTTTTTAGTAAGCCTTAGCATTCTTTGTGCTGCGTCGGTTTCATCTAAAGGAATAATCATTTTTCCACTTACTTTTAATTGAGCCCATAATTTTTCTGGAATCTTAGGTGCAGCGGCAGTAATTAATATTTTATCAAAAGGAGCTAATAGAGGAAGTCCTTCAAAACCATCTCCAAAGAAAAATTGTATGTTAGGATATTGCTCTTTAAATAAATAAGTGGGCGTTTGGTCAAATAATTGTTTCTGTCTTTCAATGGTAAATACTTGGGCACCCATGGCGGCTAGCACTGTAGTCTGATACATACTCCCCGTGCCTATTTCAAGCACTTTCTCCCCCTTCTTGATTTGTAGTAATTGGGTTTGATAAGCCACCGTATAAGGCTGTGAAATAGTCTGGTCCGCAGCTATAGGAAAGGCGCGGTCTTCGTAAGCAATTTTATCAAAGGCAGAATCTAAAAAATAATGTCTAGGTATAGCATGAATGGCTGCCAACACTTTCTCGTCTGTGATGCCTTTCTCCTTTAAAATTTCTACTAATTTCTTTCGAAGTCCTTTATGCAAATAAGTATCTACTAAATCTTCCCATTTTCTCATGCTATTAATTAATTTAATTGCATTGATGAAATGATGGCCTTGATTTTATCTTGCAGCATTTGATATGTGGAATCAAAACTTGCTTTGTCTTTTAATTGTGTATTTACGCTAAAGTAAAATTTTATTTTAGGTTCTGTTCCACTAGGTCTTGCTGAAATTTTACTACCATTGGCAGTAATAAATTGTAAAACATTACTTTTTGGTAAATTTATTTTCCAAGTCTCTCCTGTTGTTAAATTCTTTCCTACTTGTAATTCATAATCCAATAAAGTGGTCACTGCTTCTCCGTCAATCATAGTAGGCGGCGATTGTCTATAGTCTTCCATCATCTTTGCAATCTCTGCTTGCCCATTCATTCCTTTTTTGGTAATGCTAATTAAGTTTTCATAGTAAAAACCATATTGCACATACAATTCAATGAGTTTATCAAATAAGGTGCTGCCTTTCGCTTTTTCATAAGCAGCCATCTCACATAATATAGCCACAGCACTTACTGCATCCTTGTCTCTAATTTGATCTCCTATCATTAATCCAAAACTTTCCTCTCCTCCAATAATATAATTTTCTTTGCCTTCTTTTTCTTTGACTAATTCTGCCACCCATTTAAAACCAGTTAATACATTATAACAGTTCACATTGTTTTGCTTGGCCACTTCATTAATCATTGCAGTAGTTACAATAGTAGTTATGACCATATCATTGGGCTTTGCAATACCTTTCGCTTTGCGCGCCTCCATCATATAAGCAAAAGCTAGAACAGCAGTCTGATTTCCATTCATAAGTACCCAGTCACCCTTATGATTTTTTACGCCCACACCTACTCTATCTGCATCGGGGTCGGTTCCTAAAACAATATCCGCATCCATGGCCTTCGCCTTGGCCAAACCTATACTCATGGTTTCACTTTCTTCAGGATTTGGATAAGTCACTGTTGGAAAATTACCATTAGGTATTGACTGCTCTTCTACAACATGCACATTGGTAAATCCATAAGCAGCTAAAACTTTTGGCACTAAAGTAATGCCGGTACCATGTATAGGTGTATAAACAATTTTTAAGTCGTGTTGCTTAGCAATCACTTCTGGATATACACTTAAGGTTTGCAACATTTTTGTATATGCATCATCCATGGAAGTTCCAATAAGTTCAATATTAGCAGCGCCGCCTTCCCATTTCACATCATCAATAGACTGTATGGCTTCTACTTCAGTGATTACATTTTTATCGTGGGGAGGAACTAATTGGCCACCATCATTCCAATAGGCTTTATACCCATTATATTCTTTAGGATTATGAGAAGCGGTACAAACTACACCTGCTTTAGCCCCCAGGCTTCTAATAGCAAAACTTAATTCAGGGGTTGGGCGTAGGGCTTCAAATAAATATACCTTAATACCATTGGCAGCAAAAACTTCTGCCGTGGTTTCAGCAAAAAATCTTGCATTATTTCTGCTATCATGCCCAATGACCACAGAAATTTTTTCAGTAGGGTAAGTCTTATTAAGGTAGTTCGCAAAACCTTGGGTAGCCATACCAATAGTGTACTTGTTAATTCTATTGGTACCCACTCCCATAATACCTCTTAAGCCACCCGTTCCAAATTCTAGGTTTCTATAAAAACTATCCGCTAATTCATCCCCTGATTTTAACTGCATCGCGGTAATAGCATCCTTAGTGGCCTGGTCATAATTACCAGTTAACCATTGCTCTACTTTTTGCTCAATTGACAGACTCATAATACACTAATTAAAAAGCAATTTTAAGCAATAATTGCTAGTTATCCAATTTAGTGGGCATTTTAGATTTTTGGCTTTCAAAAATGGGTTAAATTTGTACTAGTTTTGATCATTCAATTACCCTTATGGCTATCATAGCTCAAATCCTCTTTATTATTCTTACCGCTACGGCGCTTTATCTTTTTGGTAAGAACTTACTTAAAATTAGAAGAAATATTTTAATAGGTAAAGCTGGTTTTGCGAATGATCAAAAAGCAAGACGTTGGAAAAATGTTTTTTTACTCGCCCTGGGGCAGAAGAAAATGTTTAAAAAACCTATTGTTGCTATTTTACACTTAATTCTATATGTTGGTTTTATCATTATCAATATTGAGCTGCTTGAAATTATGGCCGATGGAATTTTAGGCACCCACCGAATTTTTGAAACCTATTTTGAACAATTTGGATTGGCTTCTTTATACAATTTCATTATAAATAGTTTTGAAATACTAGCAGCCTTAGTACTAGTAGCATGTATAGTATTTTTAGTAAGAAGAAATATACTAAAACTAAAAAGGTTCATGAGTAATGACTTAGCAGGCTGGCCCCGTTCCGATGCGAATTATATTTTAATTGCTGAAATTATTTTAATGAGCTTGTTTTTAATAATGAATGCAGCCGATACTGAAACGCATTTTATAATTTCCGCTAGCCTTCAGCCCTTATTGAGTGGTATTAATAGTAATACGCTTTTTATTATTGAACATACAGCTTGGTGGTTGCATATTATAGGTATTTATATTTTTATGAATTACCTACCTTATTCAAAGCACTTACATATTATTTTAGCCTTCCCTAATACATACTATGCGCCGCTAACACCAAAGGGCATGATGCATAATATGCCTGAAGTACAAAATGAAGTATTGTATGCCATGCAACCTGAACTAGCCCCTACTGGAGCCGCTGCTCCTGCCAGTTTTGGCGCTAAGGATGTAATGGACTTAAGTTCAAAAAACTTAATGGACGCTTATAGTTGTACCGAGTGTGGAAGATGTACTGCAGCCTGCCCTGCCAACATTACAGGGAAATTATTAAGCCCTCGTAAAATTATGATGGCCACTAGAGATAGATTAGAAGAAGTGGGTAAGAATATGGATTTAAATCAAAAATTTGTTTCTGATAATAAGTCATTACTGCACGATTATATTACGGTGGAAGAATTAAGGGCCTGTTCTACATGCAATGCCTGTGTGGAAGAATGTCCAGTGAGTATTTCTCCTTTAGATATTATTATGGAACTGCGTAGGTCACTAATAATGGAGGAAAGTAATGCACCACAGGAGTGGAATAGTATGTTTAGTAATATTGAAAATAATTTTGCACCTTGGAAATTTGCACCAGACGATAGAGACGCCTGGACAAATCAAGCATAAAAAAATATTTATGAAAGTAAGTACCATGGCAGAGATGATGGCTAGCGGACAAACCCCCGAAGTTTTATTTTGGGTGGGTTGTGCAGGTAGCTTTGATTTACGTGCCCAAAAAATAACCAAGGCCTTCGCCACCATACTTGATAAAGCAGGGGTTCGCTATGCTATTTTAGGTAAAGAAGAAGCTTGCACCGGCGATCCTGCAAGAAGAGCAGGCAATGAATTTATGTTTCAAATGATGGCTTATCAAAATATACAAATTTTGAATGGCTACTCTATAAAAAAAATTGTGACAACCTGCCCACACTGCTTTAATATTTTAAAAAATGAGTACCCTGTATTAGGCGGTAATTATGAAGTGATACACCACACTCAATTTTTACAAGAACTCATAGAGCAAGGTAAAATTAAATTCACCGATAGCAACGAATGGAAGGGTAAATCAATTACTTACCACGATAGTTGTTATTTAGGAAGAGCCAATGAAATATATGAAGCCCCTAGAAAGGTCTTGGAAAGCTTAGACATGGAATTAAGAGAAATGAAAAGATGCAAGTCCAAGGGACTATGTTGCGGTGCCGGTGGTGCACAAATGTTTAAAGAAGAAGAAAAAGGAGATAAAAGAGTGAATATGGAAAGAGCCGACGAAGCCATTGAGACTAAGTCCGACTTTGTAGCAAGCGCCTGCCCTTTTTGTAATACCATGTTAAGCGATGGTATTAAAAACAGAGACGAAGAACTGGGTACAGAAGTATTAGATATAGCAGAAATAATTGCAAAAGCAATACAATAGAAATAAAAAAAGTAAAATGACTGTTGAATTAAAGACCATACTGCCTGAAAATTTTCATCCCATGTCAAAGACATGGATATACCAGAGTAATAGAACTTTTACTTTGCCAGAACTATTTCAAGCAGAAGAAATACTAGAAGCTTTTACGGATAACTGGAAAAGTCATGGCGCAGCCGTTAAAGGCTTTGCCACAATTTTATATGGCCAGTTTATAGTCATTATGGCGGACGAGTCTCAAACCGGCGTGGGGGGCTGTAGCACCGATAGTTCGGTACATGTTATAAAGCAAATTGAGGTAATGAATAATGTACAAATGTTCAATAGAGAACTACTGGCTTTTTGGGTAAAGGATAAAGTACAAACCATTCCTCTTGCTCAAGTAGGTTACGCTTTAGAAAATGGCATATTAGCAAAAGATACTTTATACTTTAATAATTTAGTGGCTAATAAAGCTGCTATGGAAAAAGATTGGCTACAACCTATTTCAGAAAGTTGGTTAGGCAAAAAATATATAAAATAGTATTTAAAATACTCTTGTATTGATACATAAAAAAGCCCTCTGAAAATTAGAGGGCTTTTTTATGAGAAATTTTTATTTTTAGTAGTAGGGCTTAATCTCTATTTAATAACTGCATTCAGCGCTTTTACTAAATCATCCCCTCTTAAGTCTCTACCAATTATTACTCCATTAGGATCTATTAAGAAACTAGCAGGAATACTTTGAATTCCAAACTGCACTGCTACTTCATTGTTCCAATATTTTAAATCACTTACATGTGACCAAGCTAGGCCATCTTTTTTAATGGCCTCTAACCATTTTGCTTTGTCTTGATCCAATGATACACCTAAGACAGTGAAGTTTTTATTTTTAAATGTATTATAGGTCTTCAATACATTTGGGTTTTCTGCACGACAAGGGCCACACCAGCTAGCCCAAAAATCGACCAACACATATTTGCCTCTTAATGAAGATAATTTCAAAGGTTTTCCATTCACATCATTTTGTGTGAACTCAGGTAAGACTGAACCAATTTTACCTAAACCAGCTGATTGCAAAGTTTTTTCAATAACATCTGCAAAAGTTCCTTTTTTAGCATCGCCCCCTAATGCTGCATAATAATCAGGTAAAGTTTCTTTAACAGCTGGAAATATATTCGCCATTTGAAATAAGAAAAAAGTAGTTACGGGAGACTGATTGTTTATTTTACTTACTCTTACATACTCAGCTATAATAGCTTGAGCCTGTAATTCAGTTTGCTTGCTAATAGAATCTTTTTTAGTGGCATCCTTTTCTGCCTGCGCTGCACCTAAGCTTCCAAAATAACTAGACATTAATGGATCCAATTTCTTCATATAAGATTGATAGATGTCTTGACTAGGAGAACCTTGATAGGCAATTTCCTTAGGGGCATTCACATCTCCTACCATAGTAAGTATATCATTGCCAATAAATAAAGGAATTTGTGTTTTAAGACCTTTAAAAGAAACAACATAAATACCTGTACTTGCTAAAGTTGCTTTTAATTCAAACTTACCTCCTAGAACAGTTGAAGTAGCTACTTCTTTATTAGCCATACCATCTAATAAGGTAACTGCAGTTTGGTCGGGTACATTTTTCAAATTACCGCTCATTTGTAAAGACTGCGCCATCAAACTCATGCTGCAAAAGGCAAGCATAGATAAGGCTACTATTTTCTTGATCATTGTATTCATATTAATGTATTGAAAGATTATTTTATTCTGTTTAAGTATCAAATATAAGAATTTAAATTTAGGGTTTATGTCTTTGGGCTAAAACCTTTGCTACATCAGCCAATGCATAGCCCTTTGACTGTAAAAGTATCATATAGTGAAACAATAAATCGGCCGATTCGTCTAAAAATAACTGCTCATTATTGTCCTTAGCCTCAATCACCATTTCTACCGCTTCTTCCCCTACTTTCTGCGCTATTTTATTAATACCCTTAGCAAATAAACTAGCTACATAAGAACTTGAAGGATCTGCCTTTTTTCTATCTGCAATAATTTGCTCTAACTTATTTAAAAATGCGATACTCGTATTATTGTCTTCGCCCCAGCAAGTGTCCGTACCCATATGACAAACAGGACCTTCTGGATTTGCTTGTATTAATAAACTATCCTGATCGCAATCTAAAGACATACTTATATAATTCAAGAAATTACCACTCTCTTCACCCTTTGTCCATAATCTATTTTTAGAACGGCTATAGAAAGTGACTTTGCCTTCGGCAAGTGTTGCGTCAACAGCTGCTTGATTCATAAAGCCCAACATTAAAACAGTTTTAGTATTAGTGTCTTGCACAATGGCGGGCACTAGTCCGTCAGCGTATTTGGTAAAATTGATATTCATAGTTTATAGTATAATTAGTTATTTCTTATTATTTCTTATTATTTCTTATTAGTTATTATTATTTTATTTATTGTTTTTATTCTTCGTTCTTATTATTAGTTTTTTTATCTTTTATTTAAAACTTGCTATTTAATTCTTTACTAGTTAATTAAATTCTTACCGCAATCCCTTTTTCGTTTAAATATTTTTTTAAATGAGGGATAGCTACTTCTTTATAATGAAATATACTAGCAGCCAATGCGGCATCGGCCTTGCCTGTTGTAAACACATCGTAAAAATGAGCTTCATTGCCTCCACCACCCGATGCAATAATGGGAACTGCTAAGGCTGAAGATAAAGCTGCGGTAATATCCAATGCAAAACCTTGCTTGGTTCCATCATGATTCATAGAGGTTAATAAAATTTCACCCACTCCTAAATCCACTGCTTTTTTAGCCCAGTCCATGGTTAAGGTATTTGTCTTTTCTCTGCCTCCCTTTAAATACACATACCAATTGCCATCAGCTTCTAGCTTAGTATCAATAGCTAGTACCACACACTGGCTACCAAAGTTTTTAGCAAAGCGATTTATGATGTCAGGGTTTTGAAAGGCTGCCGTATTAATAGAAATTTTATCTGCTCCATTTTGCAATAAAATGCTCACATCCTCTTCTGTTTGAATGCCCCCACCTACCGTAAAAGGAATATTTATTTTATGTGCAATTTTATTAACTAGCTCACTTAAGGTTTTTCTTTTTTCAACGGTGGCTGTAATATCTAAGAATACCAATTCGTCTGCACCTTGGTTTGCATAGAAAGCAGCTAGTTCAATAGGGTCTCCTGCATCTCTTAACTGCTCAAAGTTCACGCCCTTCACAGTGCGACCGTCTTTGATATCTAAACAAGGTATAATGCGTTTGGTTAACATGAATGGTATTCGTTGAAAAATATATTAATTAAAATTGGCTAATTCCGAAATGGTAATTTTATTTTCATAAATAGCCTTACCCACAATAGCAGCGCTACATCCTATCTCTTCTAGTTCTATTAAATCATCTAGAGAACTTACACCCCCACTAGCAATTAAATGCAAAGCTGGAAATTGTTCTATAATTTTTTGATATAGCTCAATGGATGGGCCTTCTAATTTGCCATCTTTTTTAATATCGGTGCAAAAAATTTGTTTTACCCCTTTATCTATATAAGATTTCATAAAATCAAATACCGATATCTCCGTTTTTTCTAACCAACCACCAATGGCTATCTTTTCTTCCAATACATCGGCACCTAACATAAAAACCTTGGCACCGAACCTAGCTATCCACTCTTGAAATAATAATTCATTTTTAACAGCCAAACTTCCAATGGTTGCATAGCTGGCTCCTGTATCTAACACTGTTTTTAAAGTGGCTTCCGTTTTAATACCCCCTCCAAAATCTATTTTAAGTTCTGTGTTATTGGCAATTTTTTCTAAAACCTTCCAATTCACTACCTGTCCTGCTTTGGCGCCATCTAAGTCAACTAAATGCAAACGCATTAAACCAATACCTTCAAAAGCCTTGGCTACTTCTAAGGGGTCTTCGTTGTATATTTTCTTTTGCGCGTAATCTCCTTCCGTTAAACGAACACATTTGCCTTCAATAATATCTATAGCCGGTATAATTTGCATTTAAGTTGTTGTTTTTATTCTTTTGTCTTTACTTCTTTATTCGTTTATTCTTAATTCGTTTATTCTTTACTATTCTATTTATAGCGCTAGAAAATTTTGTATTATTTGTTCGCCTGCCTTAGCCGATTTTTCTGGATGAAATTGAACTCCATAAAAATTATCCTTCTGTAAAGCACTACTATAGTCTTGAATATAATGGGTAGTGGCAATGGTATGTTTTCCTTTAGCTGCATAGTAACCATGCACAAAATAGGCGAAACTATTTTCTGCAATGCCTTTAAATAAGGGAGTCTTCAATGCAGTTATCGTATTCCAACCTATCTGTGGTATTTTAATAGCAGGTTCCTTTGTTTCAAATTGTTTTACATGCTCTTCAAAAATACCTAAACAACTAGTATTATTTTCGGTAGAATGCATGCACATTAATTGCATACCTAAACAAATACCTAAAACCGGTTGCTTTAAGTTTTTAATAAGTTCATCTAAATTTCTTTCTCTTAGGTATTGCATAGCAGTACTTGCTTCCCCAACGCCTGGAAAAATAACTTTGTCGGCTGTATTAATTTCTTCTATAGAATCAGTAACCATAGCAGAAACACCTAATCTCTCTAGTGCATATAGCACCGATTGAATATTACCTGCATTGTACTTAATAATTACTGTTTTCATTTTTTATTTGCTTAGGCGCTTAAAACACTATTTAAAAATTGGCTAGTAATTGTTTCAATATCCCCGCCTTTAGATAACTGCTGAATATAAGCAGAACCAATAATGGCTCCTTGCGTATGCACAGTAGCAGCATCAAAGGTAGCTTTGTCCTTAATGCCAAAACCCACTAAAATCGGGTTCTTCAACTGCAAGGCTTGTAATTTTTGTAAGTACTGGGCAACCACATTAAAATCCTTGTCTTTTCCGGTAGTGGCTGAAGAACTTACTGCATATAAAAACCCATTACTTAAGCTATCTAATTTTTTTACTCTTTGATCAGGGGTTTCTGGGGTAACTAAGAAAATAAAGTCTAACCCATTTTCCTTAATTATTTTTCCATAAGAATCTTCAAATTCAAATAAAGGTAGGTCGGGTAAAATAAGTCCATCAATACCTACTTCTTTTGCTTTTTTGCAAAAGGCTTCAAAACCATATTGTAAAATAGGATTCATATAGCCCATTAATATTACTGGAATAGAAATGCTTTTTCGCATATCCTGAATTTGCTCAAATAAAACAGCAATATTCATTCCATTAGCCAAGGCCTTCATACTACTTAGTTGAATTACTTCTCCATCGGCTAAGGGGTCACTATAGGGCATGCCTAATTCAATAATGTCTGCACCGTTTTTTTGCAAACTTGCCATAACCTTCATAGTGCTATCTAATGCAGGATAGCCCGCAGTGCAATACACATTTAAAATGCGCTTCGATTTTTCTTTAAATACTAACTCTAAGTTCGACATATTTTTATTTTACGCTTTATTTTAAGCATTTTTTGAGGCTTTATAAATGTTCCATATAAGTGGCTAAGTCTTTATCACCTCTACCACTTAAACAAACCACGACCACATCAGAAGCTTTCAAATTCATTTTTGGAAGCACTGAAAAAGCATGCGCCGTTTCTAGTGCAGGAATAATACCTTCTATTTTTGAAAGATGAAATGCAGACTCCAATGCTTCTTCATCCGTGGCACTTAAGAATGTTCCTCTTTTGCTTTCATATAAATAAGCATGCAAGGGGCCAATACCCGGATAATCTAAACCTGCAGAAATACTATGCGGCTCCACCACTTGACCATCGCTGGTTTGCATAACTATACTTTTAGAACCATGTAAAATACCTGGAGTCCCTAACTGCGTAGTGGCAGCACTTAAACCTGAATGCACACCATGACCTGCTGCTTCTACAGCAACAAGTTGAACAGTAGGTTCATTTAAAAAATGATAAAAAGCACCTGCTGCATTACTACCTCCACCTACACAGGCCACCACATGGGTAGGAAGTTCAGTACCTGTTTTCTCTTTTAATTGTTTTCTTATTTCTTCACTAATCACACTTTGAAAACGCGCTACCATATCTGGATAAGGATGCGGCCCTACCACGCTACCTATAATATAATGTGTTTCATTAGGCTCGTTAATCCAAGCTCTAATGGCCTCATTAGTGGCATCCTTTAAAGTCTTACTTCCACTTTTTGCAGGAATAACGGTTGCTCCTAACATTTTCATACGCGCTACATTGGGCGCCTGTCTTTCAATATCTTTTTCACCCATATACACCACACATTCCATTCCTTTTAAGGCACATACAGTAGCCGTTGCCACACCATGTTGACCAGCCCCCGTTTCAGCAATAATTTTTTTCTTGCCTAATTTTTGTGCTAATATGATTTGACCAATGGTATTATTTATTTTATGCGCCCCTGTATGACAGAGGTCTTCTCTTTTTAAATAAATAGTAGCACCAATTTCTTTGCTTAAACGCTCTGCTAAAAAAAGAGGTGTAGGTCTTCCCACATAGTCTTTCAATAGCTGTTGAAACTCTGCTTGAAAACTAGGGTCTTGCATAATTTGCAAATACTGCGTTTTCAATGTCTCCACATTGCCATATAACATTTCTGGAATATAGGCTCCCCCAAAAGCACCATAGTAACCTTCTGCTGTAGGGTTTTGATAATTCTCATTTACATTAAATAAAGGCATCTATAAAAGTTTTAATTAATTCAATATTTTTAATTCCTGGGCTTGTTTCAAATTTACTATTCATATCTAAGGCCACTAAATCCTTGCCGGCCGTGGCCGCTTTCAATACTTGTATTCCTTGTACATCATTAATACCAATACCACCACTTAAGAAAAAAGGTTTATTGAATCGTGTTTTCTTAATAAGCTCCCAATTAAAATGCTGACCTGTTCCACCATACAAGGCGCTATCGGTATCAAATAAATAATAAGCAGCTACATTTTCAAATAAAGTAAAATCGGGAATAGTTTTTGAAACCCTAAATACTTTAATTACTGGAAAGGCTGCTTGAATACTAGCACAATAGGAAGCGTCCTCGTCTCCATGTAATTGAATCATATCAAGACCTGCTTTACGAGCGGTATCTAAAACATTTTCAATAGTCTCATTCACAAATACACCTACTTTTTTAGCAGTAGTTGGTTTAAACGCAGCAATATCTTCTAAACGTAAACTAGATAGCGCATATCTTTTTGAACTTGGATAAAAAATAAATCCAATATAATGCACGCCCTGGCTCGCAATAGCCTTGGCCTGTTCAATATTTGTTATGCCACAAACTTTAAATTGCATCTTAGTTTGTTTTGATTGCTTTTGTAAATAATTCAAATGCCAATGCCGGATTTTCCTCTTTCATAAAATACTCTCCCATTAAAAAACCATCGAAGCCTTCCTTTTTTAATAACTGATAAGTCTCTTCACTATAAATACCACTTTCAGCAATACTTAATTTCCCTTTAGGTAGTTTATTTTTAAGTTCTAAGGAATGATTAATATTCACTTCAAAAGACTTTAAACTTCTGTTGTTAATGCCTACTAAATCTACTTCATCACAAATATGTTCTAGTTCTGTTTCGTCGTGTAATTCTAATAAAACTTCCATACCTAGTTCTTTCGCCGTACCCGCTAATAATTCCGTAGTGGCGGGTGTTAAGCAAGAGGCAATTAATAATATCACTGATGCGCCATAAGCCTTTGCTTCAATAATTTGAAACTCATCTATAATAAACTCTTTTCTTAATACGGGTATTTCATTCTGAATGGCAATAGATAAATCGTCTAAGCTGCCTCCGAAAAATTCAGTATCGGTTAATACAGAAATACCCGCTGCACCAAATGCATGGTAGGCTGCTGTTACTTCTTTTACCGAAGCCTTATCATTAATAATGCCTTTAGAAGGTGACTTTCTTTTAAATTCTGCAATAATACCCGTAGTATGCTGCTTTAATAAATTCGATTTTAAAGAAAGGGCTTGCTTTGAAAATAAGGGCATAGCTTCTAATTGTGCAATGCTAATTTCATTTTTACGCGCAGCTACTTCCTTAAACTTATGAGCAACGATAGTAGCTAATATATTAGTGTTTATAATTTGAGTGCTCATTGTAAACTAATTAATTTTTCTAAACTTATATAAGCAGCCCCCGATTCTAAACTTGTTACCGCCGCTTGAAAAGCTAATTCATAGGTTGCATACTTGCCTGTTACAAATAAAGCCATGGCCGCATTCGATAATACCACTGCATTTTGTGACCAACTTCCCTTGCCTTGAATAATATTTTTAAAAATGGCAGCCGCCTCTTCCACTGTCTTTCCTCCATGCAACTCTTCGCTAAATACTTTTTTCTTACCCAACTGATAAGGTGTCATAATATACTCACCTTTATTATTTATAACTTTTGTATCGGTGGTTAAAGCAATTTCATCATACCCATCTAAACTATGTATTAAGGTAAAATCTTTGCCTATGGACTGTAACAAGTAATTGTAAATTCTCGCCATCTCTAAATTATATACACCAATTAACTGATACTTTGGTTGAGCAGGATTCACAATAGGCCCTAGCATATTAAAAAAAGTACGCACCCCTATATTTCTTCGAATAGGACCTACCGTTTTTAAAGCAGGGTGAAATAAAGGCGCATGTAAAAAACATATACCCGCCTCTTTTACTTCTTTAGTCAAGGAGGCTTCTTCATTTTTAAATACATAGCCCATTTGCTCCATCACATTCGAAGCACCGCTTACACTAGAAGCGCCATAGTTACCATGCTTCACTACTTTCTGTCCCGCCCCTGCTACTATAAAACAAGCAAGTGTGGATATATTAAAAGTATCCTTCCCATCACCCCCGGTTCCTACTATATCAATAGCATCGTCTACCCCTAAATTCACTTTCACTGCTAAAGAAAGTAAGGCATCTCTAAAACCCATCAATTCCTCAATGGTAATACTGCGCATTAAATAAACTGTCACAAAGGAAGTAATTTCATGTTCATTGTACTTGCCTTGAGAAATTTCCACAAGTACCTCCCTAGCCTGTTCTCTAGTCAAGGTCTTATGCTCAAATAAATATTGTAATAATTTTTTCATACTTATTTTTTTAACCAATTTTTTATAATGGTAGCACCCATAGGTGTTAACACGCTTTCTGGATGGTATTGCACCCCTTTCACATCATATTTTTTATGTTCTAAGGACATAATAAAACCTTGTTCGTCTTTAGAAGTCACTACTAAATCGGCTGGGAAATTATTTTCATCTACCACCCAGCTATGATAACGACCCACATTAAATGTTGTAGGCATTCCTTCAAATAAACTAGATGCAGTAGTAATATGCACAGGTGTTGCTACACCATGATACACTTTACTTAAATTAGTAAGCTTTCCTCCAAAATTTTCTCCAATAGCTTGTTGACCCAAACAGACACCGAAAATAGATTTACTAGCTGCGTATTCTTTTAGAAGGGGCAATAACAAACCCGACTCAGAAGGTAAACCCGGACCAGGTGATAATAAAATTTTATCAAAAGCTTTTATATCCTCTAAAGCAATCTCATTATTTCTATGCACTTCCAAAGAAGCCATGGGCTCTATTTCCCTGATCAACTGTACTAGGTTGTAGGTAAAGGAATCGTAATTATCAAAAACCAATATTTTCATTTTCACTTATTTCTATGTTCAATAATGATAGTTCTATATTTATATTTCTACATTCAAAAATTAGCCATGTATTTTTTCTGCTAATACAATGGCCGTTTTTAAGGCGTTCAATTTATTATTTACTTCCTGCAATTCATTTTCTGGCACACTGGCAGCCACCACCCCTGCACCTGCTTGATAAGTAAGTGTATTATGCTTACTTAAAAAAGTACGAATCATAATGGCTTGGTTGCAAGAACCATCAAAACCTAGAAAACCAATACAACCGCCATAATAAGAACGTTTAGTAGGTTCAATAGCATCAATTAATTGCATGGC
>CANCRC010000012.1 GCA_947380435.1 Chitinophagaceae bacterium | reverse complement strand
GAAATGACAAGATTAAATATTGACGATATACTTACCAGACAAACTAAAAGTGATTGGCCCAACTCTTTTAGAACCAATCGATTTATACCTGCGGTAGAATATATTAATGCACAAAGACATCGCTACACACTTATGCAAAAGGTAAATGAAGTCATGCAGCAGTATGATGTTATAATTTGTCCATCAAGAGGAGATGGTAATCAATCGGCTATTACCAATTTAACAGGTAACCCTGTAGTATGCGTACCTACTGGCTTTGACAAGAAATTAAATTTACCTACCGGTATTAGTTTTGTAGGCAATTTATATGATGAAGCCACTATTTTATCCATTGCACAGGCCTATCAAAAAGCAACGAACTGGGACGAAGCACATCCTGCACTTTTTAAATAAACCGTTCTAAAGAACTAAACAGTATAAATGAACAATATCAAGAAAATGCCCGTGAACCAATTGGGCTATGGTTTTATAAAAGAAGTTCCGAAGGGAAAGGATGAATACTATTTACGCAATCAACAAAATAGAAGTGGAATAAAATATCGCCGTCTAACAGCTTTAGAAATTGAGCAGTTAGTGCGTAACAGAAATTCAAGCGATAACTGGAACGATATTTTAGTCGCCGATTCCTTTAGCCCAGAGCTTGTAAAAAATTGTTCCTTCTTTGGTTTAGTGAGAATTGGAAAATTAGAAGCCAATTGTTTAATTTTTAGTGATTTAGTGGTACCTGTAGGCATTTACAATTCAACCATTATTAGTTGCGACCTTGGAAATAATGTAGCTATTCATAATGTGAACTATATGTCGCATTATATTATTGGCAACGATGTTATTATTACCAATGTGAACGAGATAGTGACTACTAACCATTCTAAATTTGGAAATGGTATTATTAAAAAAGGAGAAGAGGAGTCGGTAAGAATATGGATGGAGATATGCAATGAGAATACGGGCAGAAAGGTGATGCCTTTTAATGGCATGACTGCTGGCGACGCTTATTTATGGACACGCAATAGACAGGATACTGTTTTACAAAAAAAGTTTAAAGAATTAACTGAAAAACGTTTTGATAATAAATTAGGCTACTATGGAAAAGTAGGTGACCGCACAGTGATAAAAAATTGCAAGATTATCAAAGATGTTTGGATAGGTTCTGACGCCTATTTAAAAGGGGCTAATAAAATTAAAAATGTCACCATTAACTCTTCGCCTGAAGCAAGAACACAAATTGGGGAAGGCTGTGAACTAGTGAATGGTATCATTGGTTTTGGTTGCAGAATATTCTATGGCATTAAGGCCGTTCGTTTTATTTTATCGGACCAGTCTCAATTAAAATACGGAGCTCGACTAATCAATTCTTTTTTAGGACCGAATGCCACCATTTCCTGTTGCGAAGTACTGAACTCTTTAATTTTCCCAGCACATGAACAGCATCATAATAATTCTTTTTTATGCGCTGCCCTAGTTATGGGACAAAGTAACATTGCAGCAGGTGCTACCCTGGGCTCAAACCATAATAGTCGTGGTGCAGACGGAGAAGTGATTATGGGTAGAGGTTTTTGGCCAGGCCTTTGTGTGAGTGTAAAACATAATTCAATTTTTGCAAGCTTTGCTTTACTGAATAAGGGCGATTATAACTATGAATTAAATATTCCTCTTCCGTTTTCACTTATTAGCAACGATCCTTTAAAAGATGAATTAATTATAATGCCAGGCTATTGGTTTTTATATAATTTTTATGCCTTAGCTAGAAATGCTTGGAAATATATTGATAGAGACAAGCGAACAGACAAAACCCCCATTTTTGAATACAATTATTTAGCGCCAGATTCAGTCAATGAATTATTGAATGCTAGAAAAATAATAGCAGCTGTAGTGGCCAAGGCCTATTTAAATAGTACTAAGAAATCTACTAATATTAGCAATGATAAACTTATTGAATTAGGTGGCGCCTTACTTACTACTAAAACCAAAAAGGAAATAGATGCGCTTTCTGTATTTGCAGAGGATATTGAAAATAGTAAACGCAAAACAAGGTTAATTAAAACATACGAGGCCTACTCTATTTTTGAAAAAATGATATTCCTATATGGCATGGAGGCCTTAGTTGATATAATGAATAGCAAATTAACTGCAAAGAAAGGCGGACAAGGCATACTAGCTCATTTAAAAACCTTAAAACCCAATACATCGGAATTAAATTGGGTAAATGTGGGAGGTCAACTCATACCTCAGAAATCAGTAAGCAGTTTACTCACTAAAATAAAATCGGGTGCTATTGAAAGCTGGGATAAAGTACATCAATTTTATGAAGATGCTTCTTCTACCTATACCGCAAAAAAAAGAAACCACGCCTTACTTGTACTGGAGTTAATCACTAAGAAGAAACTTTCAACAATTACGAATAAGCAATTGAATACTTGGCTAGACAGCTACCTTGAAATAAAGACCGATATAACTTCACGCATAGAAAAAACAAGGGCCAAGGATTATAGCAACCCCTTTAGAAAGATGGTCTATGAAAATGAAGCAGAAATGATAGCCGTGGTAGGCGATTTAAAAGACAACGGTTTTATTAAAGAGCAAAAAGAAGTACTAAAGGCTACAGCCATTAATATTGCAGCGTTAAAAGCAAGTCTGAAAATTAAATAACTAATAGTTAAATAAACTAAAGCCAACGCCTAACTGCCATTGACGAGTCTTCCATGTAGATTGGTCGCCTAAATTATTACTGAGTTCATTCGCAGAACGAATATTATTCATGCCAATAACGTATCTGCCATATAAAAAGAACCCATTCAAATCTAATTTAGCACCACCCACTATGGCAAACTCTCCGGTTTCGAAAGCTAGCCTGGCAGCTTCTTTGCCATCTTTTTTTTGATCTAATAAAATACTATACTGAGGACCTGCTTGTAAGACTAAACTTTTAAAAGCTTTATACTGCGCTAAAACAGGAATGGCTAAATAATTTAAATGATAGGTCTCAGGCTTCAATGCACTATTACCTAATAATTCTAAAACACTTGGATTAGACTCTAATTTAGTTTGTGTTAAAATAACTTCAGGTGCAATACTAAAAGATGGCCCTAGTCCAATTTGAGCAGCAGCGCCTATATGAAAGGAAGCTGCATTATGATCTACATTTACATTGTTAACACTTGAAAAATTTTGTCCCAACTTAATGCCGAGGGCAAATTTATTTTGTGCTTGAGCATTCAATGCCATGATGCTCATTAAAAAAAAGAATAATTTTTTCATATCGTTCAAATTAGATGTCCTGCAAAATTAGATGTCTTGTAAAATTAAATCTTATTCCTAAGTCAATTCAATTAAAGTAATTTCTGGCAAGATACCCACCCTGCCTGGATATCCTAAAAATCCAAAACCTCTATTAACATACAATTGCTGGTCTTTATTGTCATAAATACCTGCCCATTGTTTATATACCCATTGTACGGGGCTCCATTTAAAATAAGGGTTCTCTAGCCCAAACTGCATACCATGGGTATGACCCGATAAGGTTAATTGAACGCTTGAATACTTTGGAATTACTTCTGCTTCCCAATGGCTAGGATCGTGACTCATTAATATAACTATATCTTCCTTGCTCACGCCTTGCATGGCTAAATCCATTTTACCATACTTAGGAAAACGCGCTTTCGCACCCCAATTTTCAATACCTACTATTTTAATTTTTTCACCATTTTTTTCAATACTTATATTTTCATTCATAAGTAAGCGCCATCCTAAATTATGATGCACTTGTTTTAGTGCTTCTAAGTTTTGCTTTTTCTCTTCTACCGTATCCCATTTTACATAATCTCCATAATCATGATTACCTAATGTACTATACACACCATGCGGGGCTTTGATTTTTCCAAATACATCCATCCAGTCATGCATTTCTGTGGCACGGTCATTGACTAAGTCCCCTGTGAATAAAACTAAATCTGCATTTTGCTTTTCAATTAATTCAATGCCTTTTAAAACTGCGGCTTTGTCTTTTAAACTTCCACTATGTATATCGCTAATATGAATTACTTTAAACCCTTTGAAGGCAAGCGGTAAACCTTTTAAAGCCAGTTTCTTTTTAATGAGTTTATAATTATACTTATTGCCAAAGCCATACAAAAGCGACAAAAATAAAGTAGAAGATAAGCCCACTCCCATCCAACTTAAAAAAGTAGACCTAGGAATGCCCTTTTCCGTATTCATAAATTTTGCACCTGCAATGGATGCCGCCTGCCCCATTGTCCAAAAAGCCCCTCTTCTTAAATCATCCACTAAGAAAAACAAAACCATAAAAATTTGCGTAAGCACCCAACCTATGCCTATGGAAAAAATGTATTGCTTAAAATAAGGGTTCGAGATATAAGGAAATAGCAAGAAGGAACTAAGGCTCATTATACACAAAGCCCAGTATATTAGACCCACCGATGACTTAGTGCCATTAGAAGCCCCCTGAACTAAGGTCTTCAATACATGGTAGATGTAAAAGTCAATGAGAATCAATACAGTGATGAGAATAACTAGAAACAAGGGGTTGCGCATAATATAATTTAAAGCACAAAATTAAGGCCAAATTGTTAGCATTTATGCCTTATTTTTGGCAGAAATTAAGGATACCCAGTTTATGGCTAGAATAATAGGAATAGCGAATCAAAAAGGGGGCGTGGGTAAAACCACTTCCGCCATAAATATTGCGGCAAGTTTGGCCGTACTGGAATACAGAACCCTATTAATTGATGCCGATCCTCAAGCAAATAGTACTACAGGTGTTGGATTTGATTTACATAATATTACCACCAGTTTATACGATGGTATGATTAACCAAACACCCCTTGCCGATATCATATTAAAATCGGAGATTCCTCATTTAGATGTGATCCCTTCTCATATTGATTTAGTAGGTGCTGAAATTGAATTAGTGAATTTGCCAAATAGAGAGAATGTATTAAAAGAATTAATTGCACCAATTGCCGATCAATACGATTTCATTCTTATAGACTGTTTACCTTCTTTAGGTTTAATAACAGTAAATGCATTGGTTGCTGCAGACAGTGTTATAGTTCCTGTACAATGTGAGTTTTTTGCATTAGAAGGTTTAGGCAAATTATTGAACACCATTAAAATTGTTCAAAGCCGATTAAACCCTGAATTACAAATTGAAGGTATTTTAATGACTATGTATGATGGAAGACTTCGTTTAAGTAATCAAGTGGTGAGTGAAGTAAGAAAGCATTTTGATGAAATGGTATTCTCTACCATTATTCATAGAAACACTCGTTTAAGTGAAGCGCCAAGTGTGGGCAAGCCTGTTATTTTATATGATGCAGATAGTAAGGGCACGGTGAACTACTTAAACCTCGCTAAAGAAATTTTACAAAAAAATGGCATGACGAATATGAGTAATGCCGAGCGTATAATAGATTAATTATGAGCAAGAGCACACCTAATAAAGACCTCATTGGAAAAGGACTTCGCTCTCTATTGCAAAACATAGACGCGGATTATAAAAACCCAGCAGGCAGAGTTCAACCAGCAGTGATAGAAAAAGCTGTGGCGAGTAATCGTGTTGCCTTAACTGACATAGTTGTCAATCCAAAGAACCCAAGAAAAGATTTTGATGAGAAAGCATTGAAAGAATTAGCCAATTCTATTCAAATACATGATTTAATACAACCTATTACAGTTGCGCAATTAGCCAATGGTAAATATCAATTAATTGCGGGCGAGCGTCGTTTTCGTGCCGCCAAAATAGCAGGCCTAAGCGATTTACCCGCTTATGTTAGAACTGGTAACGATAAAGAATTATTAGAACTAGCCTTACTTGAAAATTTACAAAGAGTTGACCTTAATGAAATTGAAATTGCATTAAGTTATCAGCGCATGATGGAAGAATTAAGCTACACACAAGAAAAGGTAGCAGAGAGAATGGGCGTGGACAGGTCTACCATTTCTAATTATATAAGATTACTAGAACTTCCTCCTAGCTTGCAAGCTGCCCTTCGTAATGGTAGTTTAAGTGTAAGCTTAGCGAAATTATTATTAGGTAAAGAAATAGAGAAGCAATTATTCTTATTCAAAGAAATTACAGAGAAAGGTTTAACCGTAAAACAAACAGAAGAGCTAATTCGTAAAATGAATTTAGCGGGCAAGGCCTTTACCCCTTCTGTGGCTACTGCAAAAAATCAGTTATCTCCTGTGTATAAAAAATTAGAAGATAAATTAACCAGTCATTTGTCTACCAAGGTTATTTTGCAACACCAAAAAAATGGTAGCGGAAAAATTACTATTGAATACTCAGATCTTAATGGTTTAAATAAAATATTAGAGGCAATGCAATTAAGCATTAGCTAGTACTATTTTTAAAAAAGGAATTTATTTAGGATGCGGCTACTATACACTTTACTACTGCTGCTATTCATGCAGTCAACTACTTATAGCCAAGATAGCGCCTATCTCAAAAATGCCGATACCCTACAACATCATATTCCACGCAGGGCTACCAGAAGATCGGCCATATTACCAGGTTGGGGCCAAGCCTACAATAGACAATATTGGAAAATACCTTTAGTATATGGCGTATTGGCAATACCTGCTTCCACTTATGTGTACAATAATGACATGTATCAAAAAACAAAATTTGCATACGAGGCAAAGTTTAAAGCAGAACATGGCGACAATAGTGACTTAAGTAAGATTGATTCAAAATTGCAAAACTTAAGTATTGGCTCTTTACAGAGTTATAGAAATATTTTTAGAAGAGATAGAGACTATTCAATTATGTATCTTATTCTAGCCTGGGGAGTGAATGTGGCCGATGCCACTGTATCTGGGCATTTAAAAGAGTTTGATGTGAATAATAATTTATCTTTTAGAATGGTGCCTTATGTGCAACCTCAACAACAACAAACAGGATTGTCTTTACAATTTCATTTTAAAAACACCCATTCAAAATAATTTAATCGCAGGCTTATGAAAATTGCATTAATAGGCTATGGTAAAATGGGTAAAGCCATTGAAGAAATTGCAGTAAGCAAAGGGCATGAAATTGTTCTAAAAATTGATGTATCTACTACAGCAGATTTTACGAAAGAAAATATACAAAAAGCCGATGTTGCTATTGAATTCACTGGCCCTCATACTGCTTTTGAAAATATTACTAAATGTATTCAGTGGGGTGTTCCTGTTGTAAGTGGTTCAACGGGTTGGTTAGATAATTTTGAAAAAGCCAAAAAGCTTTGTGAAGAAAAAAAGGGCTGTTTAATTTACGCGAGTAATTATAGTATTGGCGTGAATTTATTTTTTGAAATTAATAAGCAAGTGGCCGCTTTAATGGAGCCTTACGAAAACTATGATGTAACAATGACCGAAACACATCATACAGAAAAAAAGGATGCACCAAGTGGTACAGCCATTAGTTTAGCTGAACAAATTCTAGCAGCCATTGGTAGAAAAAAGAAATGGGTAAATGAGTCAAGTAGGGATGCTAGCGACTTAATTATTCGCTCTGAAAGAATTGACCCAGCCCCTGGAACGCATACAGTAAGTTATGATTCGGCTATTGATAGTATTGAAATAACCCATACGGCCCATACCCGCAAGGGCTTTGCTAGCGGGGCCTTACTAGCTGCAGAATTTGCCAATCAAAAAATAGGTATCTTTACCATGAAAGACGTGCTAGGTCTTTGATTAAAAGCTTATGCTATCTAAAAAAACTCAATACGCATTACAAGCCCTCTCCTATATGGTAGAGAAGCATAGCGATGATCCTATTTTAATAGCTGAAATTGCAAATCAAAAAAATATACCCATTAAGTTTCTAGAAAACATTTTACTAGAATTAAGAAAAGCAGGTTTTTTAGAAAGCAAGAAAGGAAAACATGGTGGATACTTTTTTGCACAGGCTCCAGAAAAAATAAAATTATCTTCTATTTTCAGAATTATTGAAGGCCCTATTGCACTACTTCCTTGTGTAAGTTTAAATTTTTATGAGAAGTGTGCCGACTGCAATGAAAAAAAATGTGGCATTAATAAAGTTATGGCCGCTGTAAGAGATAACACCTTGGCTATATTAGATAACCAAACTGTGGCCGACTTAAGTCTATTAAAATAAATTATATGAAAAAAATAATTCTAGTTCTTTTCATAGTCATTGGCTATAATGCTAATTCACAAAGTTTAATAGGGGGTGATAATATATTAAAAACCAATTTAACTGCCGATGCTTTAAATAACTATAATATTACCTACGAGAAAAGTATTAACCACTTTATTTCTTTGTCGGTGAATTATAAGAGCATGCCGCTTTCTAAACTGCCTTTAAAATCTATAGCTAAAAAATTTATTGATAACCCTGCTATCGATTTTGATAATTTTAAAATTGGAAACACTACCGTCACTTTCGAAGGTCGTTTTTATTTAGGCTTATCAAAAATGTCTGGTTTTTATATAGGACCTTATATTCGTTATGGCAACTACGACTTATCGGTTCCTGCTACTTATACTTACACTCCCGATAAAATTTTTCCTGCTGAAATTGTAAAACCTATTACAGCAGTCGCCACCTTAGATGGCACAGTGAGAACACAGAGCTATGGAGCCCATATAGGTATGCAGTTTCAATTATTAACTAAATTAGTTTTAGATATATCCTTTATAGGAGGCCACTACGGAACAGCCACTGGGAAATTAGAATTCAGCCCTCCAGGTGGATTCCCTAAACCAGCCCAAGTGGCTTTACAACAAGTATTAGACAATACAAAGGCCGACCCTTTTAAACTAAAATCCACAGTAGATGCCAATAAGGCAATAACGGATATGGAAGGCCCTTGGTGGGGCTTAAGAGGACTAGGCATTGGCCTTGGTTTAAGATTTTAAATACGCTAGCTTTGCTAGCTCAAAACAGTATCAAATGAGCGCTCCATTTTTACAAGATTTATTTAAAGGCCAAAGCTACGATGAACAACAATTTTTTTTAATTGCTGGGCCTTGCGTTGTAGAGAATGAAGAATTGGTAATGGAAATTGGAGAGAAGGTTTCTACCCTATGTAAGAACTTAGGTATTGCTTATGTATTTAAAGCAAGCTATAGAAAAGCAAACAGAACTAGTGCTAATTCATTTACTGGAATTGGAGACGATACAGGAATGGAACTTATTAAAAAAGTAGGGGCTACTTTCAAAGTACCTACTACTTCCGATATTCATGCACATGACGAAGCCGCTATTGCAGCAAAGTATATTGATATTTTACAAATACCTGCTTTTTTATGTCGTCAAACCGACTTACTTCTTGCTGCAGCCGCAACAGGAAAAATTGTGAATGTTAAAAAAGGTCAATTTTTAAGTGGGGCTTCCATGAAATTTGCAGTAGATAAAATAAGACTAGCAGGTAATGATAAAGTAATGCTAACTGAACGTGGCAATACATTCGGTTATCAAGACTTAGTAGTAGACTATAGAAATATTCCAGCCATGGCTGAAAATGGCGTGCCTGTTATTATGGATTGTACACATTCATTACAACAACCAAATCAAACAAGTGGTATCACTGGAGGTAATCCTCAATTAATTGAAACTATTGCAAAAGCAGCTATTGCCACTGGTGCTCATGGATTATTTATTGAAACACATCCTAATCCTGCGCAAGCTAAAAGCGATGGCGCGAATATGTTGCCTTTAGATAAATTGGCTCCTCTATTAGAAAAATTAGTAAGACTTAGAAGAGCAGTTATTTAGTTTTTACTTTACCAGCACTTTACTAGTATTAGTTTTACAAGAATTATTAAAAAATTGTGAATTAGCTAGTCGAATTAATTAGCTAAAATTAGCAGGCAATGCTAAAAATATTTCATAGGGTTTCTTTTCCCTAATAAAATATACCTGCGGATACTTCTCCAAAATGCAAGCACCATATATACAATCACTGGAGAGCCGAAAGTAAGAAATGAAATATAGATAAACCACATTCTTATTTTGCTGGTAGCAATGCCCAAACGCTCACCGATGGCGGTGCAAACCCCAAAAGCATGTAATTCAAAAAAATCCTTCATTTTTTGCATAGAAAAGGCGTTTAAACCTACTGCAATCTATAAAAAAAAGTGGACATAAAGTGCATTTTTTGCTTCAACCGGGATCAAATTTGGCTTACCTTTGCCCCAATTTTAACAACAAAACTAAGTACCATGGCTTTTGATATTGAAATGATCAAAAATTTGTATGCTGCAATGCCAGCAAAAGTGGAAGCGGCTCGTAAATTATTAGGACGCCCCCTAAGCTTATCTGAGAAAATTTTATTCTCTCATTTACATAGCGATCAAAAATTAGAAAGCTTTGAAAGAGGTGGTTCTTATGTTGATTTTGCGCCAGACCGTGTTGCCATGCAAGACGCTACAGCGCAAATGGCCTTATTGCAATTTATGCAAGCAGGCCGTCCTAAAGTAGCAGTGCCAAGTACGGTGCATTGCGACCATTTAATTTCTGCAAAAGTAGAAGCCAAACAAGATTTACAAGTTGCCACTACAGACAGTAAAGAAGTATACGATTTCTTAGCCTCTGTATCTAATAAATATGGTTTAGGATTTTGGAAACCAGGTGCAGGTATTATTCACCAAGTGGTTTTAGAAAACTATGCCTTCCCAGGTGGTTTAATGATAGGTACCGATTCTCATACTGTGAACGCAGGTGGATTAGGTATGATTGCCATTGGCGTAGGTGGTGCAGATGCTTGTGATGTTATGGCAGGTTTACCATGGGAATTAAAATGGCCTAAATTAATTGGTATCAAATTAACAGGAAAATTAAACGGATGGACAGCGCCTAAAGATGTCATCTTAAAAGTGGCTGGTATTTTAACTGTAAAAGGTGGAACTGGTGCCATAGTTGAATATTTTGGAGAAGGTGCTACAAGTATGAGTTGTACAGGTAAAGGAACCATTTGTAATATGGGTGCAGAAATTGGTGCTACTACTTCTACATTTGGATATGATGCAAGCATGAGCCGTTATTTACAATCTACAGGCCGTGCCGATGTTGCTAGCTTAGCCGATACAGTAGCTGCGCATTTAACTGCAGACCCTGAAGTATATGCAAACCCTGAGAAATACTTTGATCAAGTCATTGAAATTGATTTAAATACATTGGAGCCACATTTAAACGGACCTTTCACTCCAGATTTAGCAACGCCAATTTCTAAAATGAAAGAAGCTGCTGCAGCCAACGGATGGCCTACCAAAATTGAAGTGGGTTTAATTGGAAGTTGTACGAACTCTTCTTATGAAGATATTAGTCGTGCGGTAAGTTTAGCCAAACAAGTTTCAGCCAAGGGTTTAACCATGAAATCTGAATACTTAATTACACCAGGTTCTGAGCAAGTAAGATATACTATTGAAAGAGATGGTTTCTTAGAAGTGTTTAGTCAAATTGGTGCCAAAGTATTTGCGAATGCATGCGGACCATGTATTGGAATGTGGGAGCGTGTGGGTGCAGAGAAAAAAGAAAAAAATACCATTGTACATTCTTTCAATAGAAACTTTGCAAAGCGTGCCGATGGTAACCCGAATACTTTTGCATTCGTAGGTTCTCCAGAATTAATTACGGCACTTGCCATTGCAGGTGATTTAAATTTTAATCCATTAACAGATACACTTACTAATAATAAAGGCGAACAAGTAAAATTAGACGCTCCTACTGGTGATGAATTACCAGTGAAAGGTTTTGCGGTGGAAGATGCAGGCTACCAAGCCCCAGCAGAAGATGGTTCTAAAGTAACTATTGCGGTAGATCCTAGTTCTAAGCGTTTACAATTATTAGACCCTTTTGCAGCATGGGAAGGCACCGATTTAAAATCGTTGAAATTATTAATTAAAGCAAAAGGAAAATGTACTACCGACCATATTTCTATGGCAGGTCCTTGGTTAAAATTCCGTGGCCACTTAGATAATATTTCTAATAACTTATTAATAGGTGCTGTAAATTTCTTCAATGAAAAAACAGACAATGTTAAAAGTCAAGTGAATGGCAATTACGATACCGTACCTAATACCCAAAGAGCTTACAAAGCAGCAGGTGTAGGAACCATTGTAGTGGGTGATGAAAACTACGGAGAAGGAAGTTCTCGTGAACACGCAGCTATGGAGCCAAGACATTTAGGTGTTAGAGTGGTATTGACTAAATCCTTTGCCCGTATTCATGAAACCAACTTGAAAAAGCAAGGTATGTTGGCATTAACATTTGCTAACAAAGCCGACTACGATAAAATTTTAGAAGACGATACCATTGATGTAAACGGATTAACGCATTTTACTGCAGGTAAGCCTTTAAGCTTGGTATTAACGCATAAAGACGGCACCGTGGATACTATTGAAGCCAACCATACTTATAACCAACAACAAATTGAGTGGTTTAAAGCAGGTGGTGCACTTAATATCATTAGAAAACAAGTTGCAGGGTAGCATTTAGTAGGCTTTATTAATAAATTAAAAGCCTACTAAATTGCACTCTAATGATTTTTAAATCCCTCCCGAATTTTCGGGAGGGATTTTGTTTTTAATACCTTACAAAAAATATTATCTTTAATACATGATTAACACAGCACTAGTTTCTTTTGGCATGAGTGGAAAACTATTCCATGCTCCTTTTATTGATACTAATTCTCATTTCAATTTAGTAGGTTGTTGGGAAAGGTCACAAAAAAATATTCAAGCCATTTACCCAAATGCAAAGTCCTTCAGTAGTTATGAAGAAATTTTAAATGACCCAACCATTCATTTAGTGGTAGTAAACACCCCCAACGATACACATTATGAATATACCAAGCAAGCTTTACTAGCTGGCAAGCATGTAGTTACTGAAAAAGCGTTTACTGTAACAGTTAAAGAAGCAGAAGAACTAGATGCCTTAGCCCAAAAATTAAACTTAAAATTAGCAGTATATCATAATAGAAGATATGACGCCGACTTTTTAACGCTACAAAAATTAATTGCTGAAGATAAAATTGGAGCATTTTTAGACATACAAATATCTTTTGAAAGATATAGAACCACCTTAAGCCCTAAAGTGCATAAGGAAACCAATACCCCAGGTTCGGGTGTATTATTTGATTTAGGCCCACACCTGGTAGACCAAGCTATACTATTAAGCGGTATGCCAACATCTGTTTTTGCAGATATAAGAACTACTAGAAAAGTAGGTAAGGTAGATGATTATTTTACTTTACTACTTTACTACCCTAGCCACAGAATTTTATTAACCAGTGGCATGGTGTATATGCAACAATTACCTGCTTATAAAATTTATGGTACCAAGGGTTGCTTTATTAAATACAGAGCCGATATACAAGAAGATGATTTACTCGCAGGTAAAAAGCCCAATACCCCAAACTGGGGCGTGGAAGCCAAAGAAAAATGGGGCATATTAAGCACCGATACAGAAGGTAAAATAAGTACTGAAGTAATTCCTAGCCTTGCAGGTAATTACGGAACCTTTTATGAGAAAATGGCTAATGCCATTAACCATAACGAACCTGTACCTACTTCAGCTAAACATGGTACAGACATTATTCGCATCTTAGAAGCTGCAAGAGCAAGCTTTGCCCAAGGAAAAACAATAGAACTGTAGACTTTGGATTTTAAAATTTAACTATAGCAATTTTATCATGGCGCATCCCTACTCAATAGCCATTCAAAAAGTTTTTACAGCCCATAAAAACGCTACAGTAGCTAAAGGAGCCAAAGCTTATTTGCTTCATCAATTTGAATTCTATGGAATTAAAACACCTATTAGAAGAAAATTAAGCAAGGATTTTTATAAAGCAAATCCCATTAGCACGCATAAAGAATTAACAGCACTTATTAAGGACTGCTTTGCCGCACCCCAAAGAGAAATGCATTATTTTGCCATCGAGCTTTTGGGCTATCATAAAAAATTATGGTCAAAGCAAACCATCCCCTTAATGGAATGGATGATTACACATCATAGTTGGTGGGACTCGGTGGACAGCACTAACTCACATGTCATAGGAAAATTCTTTTTGCAATTTCCAGAATATATAAAGCCCACCACTTCGAAATGGAATAAGTCAAAAAACAAATGGCTGCAAAGAATGAGTATTTTATTTCAACTTATGTACAAGGATAAAACCGATACCACATTACTTGCCAAGTATATTGAAAACTGCGCGTTGGAAGAAGACTTTTTTATCCGCAAAGCCATTGGCTGGGCACTTCGCGCCTATGCCTACACAGATGCTAAATGGGTGAAAGAATTTATTAAAACACATCCTCATCTTTCCAATTTATCCAAAAGAGAGGCTCTAAAGCACCAATAATTTATTTTTTGAATTATAATTCAACTGACATTAGCTCTTTACCAAGATTATGAAAAGCTAATTTGATTTTATTTATTTGCTCTATCCTAGGTTTACGATGCAAATTGGCATAATGATTTAATTGCTTTTGATTTATTCCAGAATACTTTTCTAAAGCCGAACCGGTAATTACATTCTTGTAGTATTTTAATAAACTTTGAGTGTCAAATTTATAAACCAACTCGTACTTTCCTCTAAAAGAAACAGGAGGCAATTCGCCATCTTCTTTAATGCCTTCCAAATGAAATTCGATAGCTTCTTGAATTTTATTTTTTATCTCATCAGGTGTTTTTCCAGTAGAAATACAACCAGGTAGTAATGGTATATGTGCTGAGAAGTTTTTACCAGCAAAGAAAATTTCAACAATATTTTGTTTCATATTTTAATCATCTCCTTAACCTTTTTGATCATTTAGCTTGATATTACAAAGATATATAATTATATATCATTAAAAAATAAAATATTCAAGCTAAATTCAAAAAATTAAAATGGAATAAGCCGCAAAGCTCATAAAACTTATACGTTCGGAGATTTTCTAAAGAGTGAATAAATAAATGTGTATCAATAAAAAAGCCCCGCAAATTGCGAGGCTTTTCAAAATCATTAAAGTAAATTTTATTAGCATTTATATTTAAAAAAAGGCTAATAATATGCTTACATTTTCTTAGCGTCTTCTAAAAACTTCGCTAAGCCTATATCGGTTAAAGGATGTTTTAACAATCCTAAAATTGAATCTAAAGGACAAGTACAAACATCGGCACCTGCTTCTGCAGCTTTTACAATATGTAAAGCATTACGAATAGAAGCAGCTAATATTTGAGATTTGAAACCTTGTACGTCGTAAATATGTCTAATTTGACTAATTAGTTCCATTCCATCCCAAGAGCTATCGTCAATTCTACCAATAAAGGGAGAAACATAAGTAGCACCTGCCTTCGCTGCAAGAATTGCTTGACCAGCAGAGAAAATTAAAGTACAGTTAGTACGAATACCATTATCGGTAAACCACTTAATGGCTTTAATACCGTCTTTGATCATAGGCACTTTTACCACAATGTTTTTATGAATAGCGGCTAATTTTTTACCTTCTTCAACCATAGTAGCAAAATCGGTAGACAATACCTCTGCACTAATATCTCCATTCACTAATTCACAAATAGCTTTATAATGAGCTGCAATGGCTGCCTCCCCTTTAACACCTACTTGTGCCATTAAACTAGGATTCGTGGTTACACCATCTAAAATACCTAAATCATTGGCTTCTTTAATTTGAGCTAGATTACCTGTGTCAATGAAAAATTTCATACAAATTGTTTTAATAATTGTCTAGAATAATAAAAAATGGCAGGCTACTTACATCACACCGCTCAACCATCTATCCTTGCTGCATTCCTGCCCTGGGGAGTTTCAACAGGAGCTGGTTGTGTAAGACCTGCCGCTGCAAATATAGCAAAAAAATACTACCAATTTTGCTTAGAATTTATAGTGCTAAAACCTATAATATGGTCGTGTCTAGCGCCTGGAGGTCGGTAATAAACCATGATGGAATAGTTATTTTCAGTTTCCCAATGATTCCCCTCGGTTTCAGTAAAATCGTTCATGGGATTGGAACCTTCTTTATCTCTAAGAATATAATTATAACTATAATACCCTTGTTTTAATAGTAATGATTTTTTATAATAACCCAGGGTTGGGTCGAAAATCATTTCAGCATCTTTATTCAAAATATTATTTGTGAGTGCACCAGCTAAAAATAATTGTTGACCAATAAAAGGAATTTTGTCTTTTGGCAAATAAGTAAAATTCACTGTCGCGTAATCGTTTTGATTTTCACTTTGCAGCGACTCTGTATTAGTAATGATAAAACCTCCATTCAAATCGTTAAAAGTATAATAGGCAGTATTAGCTCTTGATAAATCTGGTTTTACAGTAATAATAGTTCTATCTGCTTTTGAATTGATATCTGCAATTCTATCTGTTCTTAATCTTAAATTTTGAATATCTAACCACCTGGCCTCCTTGCCTGCAGGGAAAATGAATTGATCTTCACTATTGTATTCTAATAAATTTCCTCTAATAAAAGTGGGGGCTGTTTCTGTAAGCGCGTCATTGTATCTGTAGTTTTGAATAACGGTGGCTTTTATTTGATCGGTTTGAAAGAAAGGAATTTTTTTAACATCTAAAACCAACTGAATTTTCTGATGGGTCTTAGAAATTTGAGCATCGAAAGGTTCTTGCACAGTGGCTGCCACAGTCACCCCATCCTCTGTTACAAAAAATCGTCTGGTGAAAACCAACTCATTGGCATTGCCATTTTTAAAAACCTTTAAGATATAATTTCCAGACTGCGTTGGTCTAGCCTGCGCATTGGGAAAACTAAATTCATAATGATAATACCTTTGCATGGCAATGGATGAAACCGAAAATTTAGAAATTTTATTTTCATTAAAGCCTTGTAAATAATCAAAGGTCGACATTTCAACAGTTGTCCAATCGGCATTTCTTAATTCTACCGAATAATAATAGTCTTGGTATTCGGTAGTAAAATCGTCAAAGCTAATGGCTAGTGGTACAAGTTCATTTAGCGACACTACAGGAATAGCCAAAGGCTTATTTATCGGATGAATCAAAACAGTATGAATGCTATTTTGATAAATACTATCTGGGTTAGATTGACCATGGCCCTTTACTGCATAAAGCCCTATTAGTAAAGCCATCCATAAGCATCTTTTTAACATGAACTTAGTTATTGGTCACTACGAAACTACCCTTTTAATCCTAATTTATAAACAGAAAAAACTAGATTTGTTAAAAATTACGCATTGTCCACCGCCTTCGAAATAGCTAAAAGAATAAGTTTTCAAAAACAGAAAAACTATACTCGTTTTATAGTAAGACTATCTATTGCAGCAACTGCCATTAGTGTGGCAGCTATCTTACTTACTTTTTCTATTGTGAACGGATTTCAGGCAACCATTGCTAATAAAGTGTATCAGTTCTGGGGACATATTAGAGTCGCATCTGTAAGTGGAGAACCCATGAAACTTGACTCGAATACCTTGGCAGGCTTTCAAAAAAATCCTGCTATTAAAAAGATTACTCCTTTTATTAATCAATCTACCGTGCTTTCTTTTGAGCAAGATATTGAAGGGGTGGTGGCTAGAGGAATTCCTGCCTCTACTCAAATACCTTTTTTAAGAAAAGGAAAAGGTTGGTCTTCAAACACTGGAAAAGATAGCCTACTGAATGAAATTATTATTTCAGATAATATTGCTAAGAAATTAAATATTCAATTAGGTGCAACAGTACGACTTTATTTTTTAAATACGGGCGCGGTTCAACAAAGAAAATTAAAAGTGGTGGGTATTTACCATTCTGGTATTGAAGAATATGATAACCAGTTTGTATTAGTAGATATAAAATTACTGCAACAATTAAATAACAATGAACTAGTAGAAGGTTATTCTATTGTCTTAAACGAGAATGCCCCTATAGAAGCCACCACAGCAGACCTTCAAAAAATACTACCAGAAAATTGGATAGCTACTTCTATTAAAAATTATTATCCTCAAATTTTTGACTGGATAGGTGTTCAAACTATTAATAGAAATGTGACTATTACCATTATGCTTATTGTGGCCATTATTAATTTACTTACTTGTTTATTTATTATAATGCTAGAAAGAATAACCATGATAGGCACACTCACAGCCCTAGGTGCTTCTCAAAATTTTATTAGAAAAATATTTTTATTTCAAGCAAGTTTTATTTGTTGGACCGGCATACTGCTAGGCGCTATTATAGGTCTTGGCTTATCATACTTACAAGCAAAAACAGGTTGGATACAAATGGACGAGTCGGCCTACTTTATTAAAGAATTACCTATTAAAATGGACGCTATTCAAATTCTAAGCGTTCTTATTGGCACAGCCATTATAAGTTATATCTCATTCTTACTACCTACTTTATGGATTAAGAAAATTTCTCCAGCAAAAGCTATTCAGTTCGACTAAGAAAACAGGATTAAGCTTAATTAAGTTTATTTAACTAAGCTTTTGCATTCGCTAAAATAATACCCGTTGCGACTGCCGCATTCAATGATTCTGCTTCACCCGTTCTAGGAATAGAAATAGGATGCGATATAAAGGGCATTAAGTTTGCTCTAATACCTTTCGATTCATTACCAATTAATATAAAATTAGAAGGCTCCCATTTCATTTCATGCATAGACTTACCTTTTAATAAAGCTCCATAAACAGGTAATTTATTTGTAGACTTTGCATTGTCTTCAAGCAGGGTTTCAAGTTCCATTGAACGCATTTTCACTCTAAAACAACTTCCCATGGTACTTTGTATGACTTTAGGATTATATAAGCCCGCTGTATCTTCTGATACTACTATTTGATCTATCCCAAACCAATCGGCTGTTCGAATAATAGTGCCTAGATTTCCAGGATCCTGTATGCCGTCTAATAACAAAGTTGAATTTCCATTATACAGCAAGGGTTCCAGTTCCTGCTTTTTTTCCACAATGGCCATGACCTTATTGGGGCTTTGCAGTAGGCTTAATCGCCCTAACATAATTTCATCCACTTCCACGACTTCTGCAGGCAATGCGCCCTGAGATTGAATCCAGTCAGGCAGGGCAATAATTTTACGAATGACCCAATTAGAAGCCAATAATTCCTCTAACATCTTAGGCCCTTCTACAATAAACACAGATTCTTCCGCCCAATGTTTTTTATGGGCAAAAGATTGAATATATTTGAGTTCATTATTACTTATCATTTACATGCTATTACGGAAGCTTAAAAATATTAGTTTCTTCTCAAGATTTTACCTTCTTGGTCTTTTATTTTTATTAAATGCATGCGCAGATATTAAAAAAGCGGTAATTCATGACTATCCTAAGCAATTAAGCTTTGTATATGAGAATAAAGTGCTTATTAAGGATGCAGGCAATAATATAGAGGCGCAAGCACTTTCTAATGAATTAGCCAATTACTGGGATGATAGCGTGAAGGCCAAGCAGGTTCGCCAATTTGGCTTTTTTAACACCATTTTACAACCTATTCGCTTGCAAGAAGATAAACTGGCTCGTTCTGCTGAATTTATGAAAAACTATTTAGCCACCAAGGGCTATAATCATCCTCTAGTAATACCCACAGTAAAAGTAGACACTATCAAAGATGAATGGAGAGCCCATCTAACAATGGAAATTCATTTAAATAAGAAAACAATTATTGATACAGTATTGTATGAATTAAATGATAGCCTTTTACAATCAATTGCTAAAACAAATACTGCGCTAGCCTATATTAAAAAAGGCATGCCCTTTTCGAATGAGTCTATTAATAATGAATTAGACCGTTTAGTTGAATTATTTAGAGCCAATGGTTACTACTATTTTACCAAAGAAAAAATATTTGCAGAAGTAGATACATTGAATCAACATTTAATGGAATTGAACTTGGACCCATTAGATCAAATGGACCAAGTACTTCTTGCACAAAAAACCGAAAAAGAACACCCACTTTGGAAATTAAGTTTTCAATTGAGAAGTACAAGTGCTGCTGAATTCAAGCAATACCCTATTGGTCAACAAATTTTTTATTCCGATTTAAAATTAGCCGACAACCCCGATTCTATATTAGCAAAAGGATTGCCTCAGCAAGAAGCTTATAAAAATATTATTCAAACCTATACTCAATATAAATTTAAGTCGCCCTTATTTGAAGAACAATCTATCATTAAAAAAGGCGAGCACTTTAATGAAAATTTATATTACCAAACACTGAATAACTTTAGTAGCCTAGGTGCCTGGCAACAAGTAGATGCAAGAACAACGCTACAAAATGACAGTGTTTATTTACACTATTTTTTAGTACCCTCTTTAAGACATAGTTTTAATTTTGATATTGAAGGCAGTAAAAATAATTCTCAATTAGTTTCAGGAAATTTATTAGGTCTTTCTACTAGCGTTACTTTTAGAGATAGAAACGTGCGCAAAAAATCAATCTCTTCTATTACTAGTGCAAGAACCGGTATTGAATTAAATGTAAACAATGGAAGCGAGAATTTAGCACAAACTTTACTATTCAATCTAGGCCATACTTATAGCTTTCCGAATCTTATTATTCCTTTTGTTCCTAAAAGAACAAATTATCCTAATCAAACTAGAACTACCTTTTCTATTAATGGCGCCTATATTGATAGGTTAGATTATTATAAACTAAAATCGTTTACAACGAACTGGGGTTACGAATTAAAGAAAACCAAAAATGGAACAGAAGATACTTGGTCCTACAAGCCTGTCAATGTTGAACTTTACCATCTTAATAAGTTTTCTAAGCTCGATAGTTTATTAATATCAAATCCTTTCTTGCGTTCTTCTTTCAATGAAGGCAATGTAATAAGTCATACTTTTAATTACTTGCATACAGGTAGCTCCCTACAAAACCCTAATCAAAATAATTATTTAAGATTAGGCATTGAAGAGGCTGGCGGATTATTGGGATTATTTAACGGTGCTTCTTCTAGTATTTACAGATACATCAAAGCAGAAGTAGAAATAAGAAAATTATACAAGTATCAGTTCACCGAGTTGGCTTGGCGTTTTATGGGAGGTTGGGGCAATAATTATAGTAATGACCCTATATTAAAAGGACAACTACCCTTCTTCAAACAATTCACTGCAGGCGGACCTTACAGTATGCGTGCTTGGGGCTTAAGACAATTAGGTTTAGGTAGTTCTCAGTTTTATGATACCAGTAGAAAAAGCCAAAGCTTTGATAGGTTTGGTGATTTGCAATTAGAAACCAACTTAGAATATCGCTTCCCTTTATTTCAATGGGGCTCCTATAAAATAGGTTCGGCTGTGTTTACAGATATTGGAAATATTTGGGATATTAGAGCAACTGGTTCAGATCCTTCAGCTGTTTTTAAATTAGATAGATTATACAAAGACATTGCCGTGGCACTAGGTACAGGCATAAGAATGGATTTCAATTATTTTATTATAAGAGTAGACCTTGCCCTTAAAATGAAGGACCCTACTCGACTTCAAAATGACGGCTGGCTTGACTTACAGCATATGAAATGGGCGGAGGTAAAAGCGAATGGGGCAAAAGTAAATAATTATGCAGTGCAGTTTGGGATTGGACTACCTTTCTAATTTTACACTTATACACTTATACTTTTATACTATTCCCCTTCTAATAAAGTATTCACTTCTGCTTCAATATCTTGCCAAACTTTGGCATCTTCTACATTAAATTCTCCAATGCGCGTTCTACGAAGTGAGCTCATATAAGCACCTACTTCTAAAGCTTCTCCAAAATCTTTGACTAAACTTCTTATATAAGTACCAGTGGAACAAACTACTTTAAATTCAATAGTAGGTAATTCTATATTAGTAATTTCAAAACTTTCTATAGTTACTTTTCTAGGATCTACTTTTACTTCAATACCTAATCTTGCCGATTCGTATAATCGTCTGCCATCTTTTTTGATAGCAGAATGTTGAGGAGGCATTTGAAAAATTTCACCTATAAACGGAAGGGTTGCTTTTTGAATGAGTTCATTTGTTAATGCTGCAGTAGTTTTAAAATTTTCAGGCTCCGATTCTAAATCGTAGGTGGGTGTAGTTGCCCCTAAAACCATGGTGCCAGTATATTCTTTTTGCATACCCATATAGGCATCAATGGATTTGGTATACTTGCCTGTGCAAACAATGAGCAGCCCAGTAGCTAAGGGATCCAGAGTACCTGCATGACCCACTTTTATAACCCTGGTTAAGTTGCGTACTTTTTTTACAATATCAAAAGAAGTCCAACCAATGGGTTTATCAATTAACAATACCTTGCCTTCTAAATAAGGCATAAGCGCATCAGGTATTGGTTTTTGTTTCATTGAGTTTGAAAACTTTTTAGGAAAAATTTTTAGAGGAATTTTTTATGGGAGCTGATTAGATAAGTTATTGAGGGAAACTTATTCATTAATAAGCCCTTGCAAATAAAACACGTTGTGTAGATGCATTACCTGTTAAAACACATTTCCCATTTTCTAATGGATTGTCTAAAGGTATACAACGAATAGTAGCTTTGGCTAATTCTTTAATTTTATCTTCTGTTTCTGCAGTACCATCCCAATGTGCAGAAATAAATCCACCCTTGGTATCTAAAACTTGCATAAACTCTTCCCAAGTTTCTACTTTTGTGATATGTTCGTCGCGGTATTTTTTAGCACGCTCAAATAAGTTTGTTTGAATTTCAACTAATAAATTTTCTACTGTTTGCGTTAAGCCTTCCATAGCAACAGCCGATTTTTCTTTGGTATCACGACGCGCTAATTCAACTTGTTTGTTTTCTAAATCGCGTGCACCAATAGCAATTCTAATAGGCACTCCTTTTAATTCGTATTCTGCAAATTTCCATCCTGGTCTTGCATGATCTGAGTTATCGTACTTCACTCTAATACCCGCAGCCTTAAAGGATTTCACCATCTCTCCTACTTTCTCATCCAATACTTGCTTTTGTTCTTCTCCTTTATAAATAGGCACAATAACTACTTGAATTGGTGCAATGCGCGGAGGTAATACTAAACCTTCATCATCACTATGTGTCATTACTAGGCCTCCAATTAATCTTGTGCTTACACCCCAGCTAGTAGCCCAAACATATTCTTGTTTATTATTCTGATCGCTAAATTTAACATCAAATGCTTTCGCAAAATTTTGTCCTAAGAAATGGGACGTACCTGCTTGCAATGCTTTTCCATCTTGCATTAAAGCTTCAATGCAATAAGTATCTTCTGCACCTGCAAAACGCTCATTGGCTGTTTTCACTCCTTTTAATACAGGTACTGCCATCCAATTTTCAACGAAGTCGGCATATACATTCAACATTTGTTTTGTTTCTGCGATAGCTTCTACTGCAGTGGCATGAGCAGTATGTCCTTCCTGCCATAAAAATTCAGCAGTACGTAAAAATAAACGCGTACGCATTTCCCATCTTACCACATTCGCCCATTGATTTACTAAAATGGGTAAATCACGATAAGACTGAATCCATGTTTTATAAGTATTCCAAATAATGGCTTCACTGGTTGGACGAACTATTAATTCTTCTTCTAATTTTGCTTCCGGATCAACCATTAATTTTCCTTTATTATTAGGATCGGCTATTAAACGGTAATGGGTTACCACTGCGCATTCTTTCGCAAAGCCTTCGGCATTTTTCTCTTCCGCTTCGAACAGTGATTTAGGCACAAACAAAGGGAAGTAGGCATTTTGGTGTCCTGTGTCCTTGAACATTTTGTCTAAGACATCGCGCATATTTTCCCATAAAGCATAACCATAAGGCTTAATAACCATACATCCTCTTACGGCACTATAGTCCGCTAGCTCGCCTTTAATAACTAGGTCATTATACCATTGTGAATAGTCCTGAGCCCTTGTGGTTAGTTCCTTTGCCATCTTAACAATCTTAACAATTTTATAGTAATAATTTTAATGTACGAAAAACGCTCTATATTCTATTTTTCTATACCTTTATACTAGCAAATGTATGCTAATTAAAGGGCATATAAAAACCTAAAACTTACGAAAATGAACACGCAAAAAACTAACACTTATTTAAGGCTAATAGCCATAGGCATAGTGGCTTTTAGTTTTTTTGGCACTAGCTGTACTAGTTTGCAACAAACTACAACTGTTGCTACCGACGATTTATATTATACCCCTAACAATAAAGTGGTGAGTGCAGAGAAATTAGTGGCCGCTGAAAAAGCAGAAAATGGATTGGCTCCAGAAGAAGAATATCAAGAATATCAAAACTATCAAGACGACCGTTATTTAAGATTAAAAGTGGCCAACAGAAATAGATGGAGCGGTATTGACGATTGGGGTTATTGGAACGATCCAAGATATAATAGCGCTTTCTATCCTTCTTATTTTGGCTGGAATAGTTGGTATGCTGGTTACTATGGTTCTTCATGGTATTCTCCATTTGGCCCAAGCTATTCATTAGGTTGGGGCGGTTATAACCCATACATGAGTTGGGGTTATGGCGGATTGGGCTGGGGATTTGATGATTTCGGATTCGGTTACGGTGGCTTTGGCTACGGTGGTTTCGGATATGGAATGGGCTATGGTGGATTTGGTGGTCTTGGATTTGGCTACGGTGGCTGGAACCCTTACTATTCAAGTTTCTATAACCCTTATGGTGGCATTCATTATAATGGTGGTGGTGGATATTATGGTGGTGGTGGCTTTTCAAACAATGGCAGACCTTACCAATCTCCGAATGTGGTAAGAGCTAGTCCTTCAGCAATTAATGCTTATAGAAATAATCGTGGTTATAATAATACTAATAATAGTGTTAACACTACCACTGGCAATACAAGATATACAAGCAACCCAACATTGAATAGCAATTTTGGAAATTTAATGAAGCGTGTTGTTACAAATAATAGCAATACTAGTTATGCTAATAGCTATGACCGCCCTGCACGTTATTTTTCTAATAGCAATAACTACAATGCTGGTAGTCAAAATCAAACCAACAGCATTAATAATAATAGCAAAACAACTTACCAAAGCAACAATAACAGCAGTAGCAATCCTAATGCAGGTGGAAGAAGTGGTGGATTTAATAGTGCTGGTAGCTCTGCAGGCAGCCCGCGTGCTGCAAGAATTCCATAGACCAATTATTGGAACTAGCATTTTTTTTAGCAGTAAGTTTTAGAGGTAAGTTTTTTAAAAATTAAAGTATCAATTATGAAGAAATTATTTTTTTTAATATTAATGGGATCTAGTTTAACCATGTATGCACAAGAACCTCAAGACGGGCTTCGTCTATCTTGGTTTGCACCAAGTGGTACAGCTAGAAGTAATGCCTTAGGGGGTGCCATGGGTTCACTAGGGGGTGACTTATCTTCCAACCATATTAACCCAGCGGGATTAGGTTTCTATAAATCAAGCGAACTTCTATTAACGCCTAAATTCTTAGTGCAAACTAATAATTTCTCTTACAGAGGATCTAGTTCTTCTACTACCGATTCAAAATCTAATTTTGGTTCAGTAGGTATTGTTTTTGCAGATGGACAAAAAAGAAATAATTGGACAAGTACAGCCTTCTCTATTACATTTAATCAAATTGCGAATTACAATAACCACTCTAGTTTTGGTGGTAGAAATAATTTTAGTAGTTTTTCTGAAAAATATTTAGAAGAATTAGTAGGTGACCAAGCCGATACCAACGCAGCCTTGGGTAATTATATTTTTGGAAGCTCTCTTGCTTTTAGAACTTATTTAGTAGACACCACAGCGAATGCAAAAGGCGCTGTTACAGGCTACCAAAGCTTAGTGCCAATTTCTACTGGTGTTAACCAGTCTTATGACGCCATTACTACAGGAAGCTATGACGAACTTGCTTTTGGCTGGGGTGGCAATATGGAAGATAAATTATACTTAGGGGCAAGTTTTGTTTTGCCTATGATAAATTATACTAAAAGTGTTACTTATTCTGAAGTAGATGCTACTTCTAATCCTGATAATAATTTTGGCGGATTTATAATAGATGAACATTTTTCTTCAAGAGGTTGGGGTTTGGGTGCTAAATTAGGTATCATCTACAAGCCTGAATCTTTTTTAAGAGTGGGTTTCACTATACATACACCTCAAGTTATTTCATTCAGAGATCAAATGAGCGCAAGTATGACAACCAATACTGAAAAGTATGCAGGTATACAATCGGTGAGTTCTGCTGAATTGAATAATGGATATCCTGGCACAAGAGAATATACGGTAGCTACTCCAACAAAAGCAATATTTAGTACTAGCTACTTTTTTGCAGCTCCTGGTAAACCAACACAACCGCTTGGTTTTATTTCTGCTGACTTAGAATTTGTAAACTACGCGGCTACTCGTTTTTATTCCAATAACTACGATAAAGCCACTTCCGATTATTATAATTTAATAAACGATGTAGTAAAAGCTTCTTATAAAAACAATATTAATTTTAAAGTAGGCTCTGAAATTAAATTAAATGGCAACTGGATGATTAGAGGCGGTGCAGCTTATTATGGTTCTCCATATAAAGATGAAACCCTTAAAGCTTCTCGCATGGTATTAAGCGGTGGTATTGGATACAGAACCAATAGAAACTTTATCGACTTTACTATTGTTAATTCTAGCACTAAAGATGCAGTCTTCCCTTACCGCTTAAATGACAAGCCTAATACTTATGCAAGTTTAACAGGCAACCAATTACTATTTAATATTGGATACGGAATAAGATTCTAAATAATTGAATAAGACTAAAAGAGATTGAGTTTATAAGAATTCAAACTTCTATAAATAAAAAAACCTTCCCAAGATTGGGAAGGTTTTTTTATGAGATCTAAGGGAGAATAAGAAATAGATTTTTAAGAAATCTTGTAGAATATTTCTTACTTCATATCGCTTGTCTTTAATCCTTGATTCACTTTAATATCGGTGTACTTAACATTTATTTTCATTTGGCCCATATCAATTAGCATTTCTGAAGGTATTTGTATACCATTCACTGTTTGATAAGCGCTGTAAAATTGTTGTTGCGTCATGGTACCTCTTCCAGGCACTTCTTCCGATTTTGAAGTCTTTACTAATAAGAATGTTTTAGCATCATAAAAACGGTGTGATACTTTTTTAGAAGGAGTGGTTACTTCCACATCAATAGCATCATTTCCGTTTACCTTTTCACCACCTACAATTTTTAAACCGTAGCCTTTTGCAAGGTATAATTGTTCTGGAGCTAAGGAAGCAGACTCATCTAAGCCTTCTTTTAAATCATCGGTAATAGGTGCTTCCTGACCTTGTTGAGAAATTGAATACTTGCCATCCACTACTGATTGCTTCATAATTGCCATACCGCCCATAGACATAGTAGTTACTGAATTACCTGGAACTACAATAGTTTGTTTCATTTCTAAAGACTGACCCATTACACTGGCAGTTCCTTTCAATTGAACATCTTTCAAATTGGTTAAAGCTTCTTTAGAACCAACTGCTGCAATGGCTTTTTCCATTAATGCTGCAGCTGTTAAACTAGCATCTGCTTTTACTTCTGTTGGAGCAGCTACTTCATTTCCCTCTATATCAAAATATTTAACTGGGCCATATTTTTCTAAACCTTTAGCAATTTGTTTTGCATTACCTACAACCACAATATGCATTTTAGAAGGGTTCAATAAAGCGGTAGCCGCTTCTTGCACTTTTTGAGCATCTACTGCAGCTAAATTGGTTAAGTATTTTTGATAATAATCTTCAGGTAAATGATTTACCGCAATAGATAAAGCAAAATTAGCAATGGTATTAGGGCTCTCTAAAGAACGGGCAAAGCCCCCTGCTAAATAATTCTTCATACGGCTTAATTCAGTATCACCCACTTTTGAATTACGAATAATATTTAATTCATTTAATATTTCTTGAATAGAGCTATCTGTTTTTTCATTTCTTACAGAAGCCTCTGCGCTAAACATACCTATTTGTTTACTTGGTGATATAGAAGAATAAGCCCCATAAGTAAAGCCATGCTTCTCACGTAAGTTGGCAAATAACCTGCCAGAAAAACCTCCTCCTAAAATATTATTCATCACATTAGAAGGAATATCATTGGGTGAACCTTTTAATAAATTAACAGTTGAAGCCACCGCTACAACACTTTGCACTGAAGCTGGTCTATCCACAATAGCCACATAGGTTGTAGCAGGAATAGCTGGCTTCTCATATACAGGCCTATCATAAACCCCCTTGGCCCAAGTACCGAAATTCTTTTCTGCAAGCGCCTTAGCGTTGGCTGGATCAATATCCCCTACAAAAATTAGATAGGCATTATTTGGAATCCAATAAGTTTTAATAAAGTTTTTTACATCTTCCACTTTAATTGCATTCACTGTTTTAGTAGTGGTAATTTCTCCAAATGCATGATTAGCGCCATAGACTAACTTTTTCATCACATTATTAGAAATAGCATCTGCATCATCTTTATTTGATTCAATACCAGATATAGTTTGTTTTCTTACTTTTTCTAATTCATCTACATTTAAAGCAGGATGTAAAATTACTTCTGCCATCAACTCCATCAATTTGGGAAAATTATTTTTTAAAGAACTCGCCGAAGCAGACCCACTTGAGGTAGATAAACTACCCCCTAAAAATTCAACGGCTTCATCTAATTCAGCTTTTGATTTAGTGGCTGTTCCTCTTTTAAGTAGTTGGCCCGACATATCGGCTAGACCTGCTTTATCCCCTTCTTTAAAGCCCTCTACGTCTAAAGCCAATGTAGCTGTGACTTTAGGCAGTTTTGTATTTTTAACTACAAATACTTGCAAGCCGTTTGCTAAAGTAAATTTAACGGGACTAGCCACTTGTATTAGGGGTGCCTTACCTGGCGCGGGCGACTTAGTTCTATCCACTGTTTGTGCCATTGTAAAGAAGGGCAAACATAATAAAACACTGTATATATATTTTTTCATAAAATTATTTTTTGACGCTTTGAATAGTCTTAGTTATTTAGTTGTTTTTTCTTTTGGTAAATAATGAAGCACTACCCTGTTATCTTTATTCAAATATTTTTTAGCCACTTTTAAAACATCTTCTCTAGTTACTTTATTGTATTTCTCTAGTTCGGTATTAATTAAATTAGCATCTCCAAAATACACTTCATTATTCGCTAAGCTCTCTGCAATACCTGCCATGGTTGCCTTGCTATCAACTAAGTCGGTGGTAATTTGGTTTTTCACTTTTTGAAATTCACGCTCTCCCACAAGTCCTAACTTTAAACCATTCACCACGCTATCCATGCTCTGCTCTAAAGTTTCTACCTTAACACCCATATTGGCAACAGTCAATGCAATGAATAATCCTGCGTCTTCATTAAAGAAAGGAACCGATTGAGCGGCTACTGCTAATTGTTTTGTGTCTACCAAGGTTTTGTTCATTCTAGAAGAAGCTCCTCCTGATAAAATGGTAGAAAGCACATTGAAAGCGTAATATTCATCACCCCCTTGCTTAGGTGCACGATAGGCATGTAATACGGCTGGTAACTGAATGTTGTCATATACATTATCACGTACTTCCCCACCCAAAGGCGGCTCTATAATACTTGGTCTATTAATAGGTAAGGTTCCTTTGGCTATAGGACCAAAGTATGCTTCAATTTGTTTTTTAAGTTCCACTTTATTGATATCTCCAGCAATAGATAAAACACAATTATTAGGTACATAATAAGTTTTATAAAACTGAATGAACTCTTCTAATTTGGCAGCATTTAAATGATCCATGCTTCCAATAGGTGCCCATTTATAAGGATG
>CANCRC010000011.1 GCA_947380435.1 Chitinophagaceae bacterium | reverse complement strand
AGAGGCTGTTACTTGAGCAATAAGATCAAGTTCTGCTTTTGCTCTAGCTTTTACTATTGAATCTTGTTTAGCGCGCGCTAACTTAGCTTTTAATAAATTTTCATTTCTCAGATTCAAAGCAGTAATAGCATTTGCTTTATTGATTGAATCTTTAATTCTACGTTCATTGGCAAGAGCTATCATCTTCTGCTTAGCTATTTCATTTGCTAATTGTTTCGCTTCTTTCGCTTCAGCCGCTGCCAGCTTTTGTACTTCTAGCTTTTGCAACATAGCTTGTTTGGCTAAAGAAGCCTGAACTGCTTTTATTGAGTCTTGTCTTATACGCTCTAACTTAACTTTCAGTAAATTTTCATTTCTCAAATTCAGGGCAGCTATAGCATTTTCTTTATTGATTGAATCATTAATTCTACGTTCATTGGCAAAAGCTATCATCTTCTGCTTGGCTATTTCATTAGCTAATTGTTTCGCTTGTTTCGCTTCTGCAGCTGCCAGTTTTTGTGCTTCAAGCTTTTGCACTATAGCTTGTTTTTGAGCTATTAGCTTCTGGGCTGCACCTTGTTTATCTATAGCTATTTGAACCGCAATAATAGAATCTTGTTTAGCACGCTCTATTTTAGCTTTAATTAAATTTTCATTTCTAAAATTCAGGGCAGTAATAGCATTTGCTTTATTGATTGAATCTTTAATTCTAAGTTCGTTTGCAACTACAATAGCCTTTTCTTTAGCTTTCGTTTCAGCTAACAGTTTTGCTTCTATCCTTGCCAATTTTTGTGCTTCAAGCTTTTGCACTATAGCTTGTTTTTGAGCTTTTAATTTTTGGACCACAGCTTCATTGGCTAAAGAAGCCTGAACTGCCTTAATTGAATCTTGCTTAATACTTTCCAACTTAGCTTTCAAAAGTCGATCCATTTTCGTATTCAAAGCATTTGTAGCTAGTATATTTCTTATGGAGTCTATATTGTTATTTGCATTAAGAATAAGATTTGGTTTTGCATTTGATGAATTATAGAGAGCATAATAATTTTTACCACGCTGTAATTCCAAAGATGCCCAATCTGTCTTTTTATTTTCGCTTAATACAATTTCAGCACGACGACTGTTCTGTTGTAACAATTTATTTTTAGAAGTATACTTAGTAATGCATGGACTTATTGTATATTTCTTAGAATACCCATTAGCTATAATTCTTTGTTTATCTAAGCCATGTTGAATTAGATAATCTACAACCGCCTTTCCTCTTTTTACAGATAAACGGTAGTTATATTTATAAGACCCAATGCAATCGGTAAATGCACCCACTGAAATAAATACATTAGGCAAGATTGATAATTTATTTATTAAACTATCTAAAACCAATTTCTCTTTTATAGAAATGATAGATTTATCAAATCCATAATGCACAACAAATTTTGTATTAAGTGAAAACTTTGCCAAGCTATCGGTTTTTCTTTTTTCTACAACAACCCATAATGCATTTAAAGAGTCAGCTTTTTGCTTTGGAGAACTTCCATTTATATGAGAAACAAAATCAAAGTTTTGTTGATTGGAATTTGTTTGAATTGCAAATTGAATATAGTTGCTATCGCCATTTAAAGTTGCAATTTCATAATCTCTATTAGGCTTCCCAATAAAACTATATTTTGCATTTTCATCTGTTCTGATAGTATCTAAAATTGTTCCAGCATCTTTATCTTTTATATACATTAAATGATTAGAAGCTAAGCTTCCATCATTGGCATAAGACAAAATACCATTAATAGTATAAGAAATTGGTAAATATTTAAGATTAAGAATATCAAAATTGCCATTTCTATTGGTAGTTAAATAATACTCGTTAAATGCTTTTTTAATACTAACCTCATCTTTTTCAGAGTTGACAGGATAACCAATATTCTGAACACCCCATTTCGCATTAGCGCTAAAATAATAAGCATCAAACCCACCTAATCCTCCTTCCCTATTTGAACTAAAAATTATGGTATCATTGATTACAGAGGGCCCAATTTCATCAAACTTGGTATTGATATCGTTAACAGCAATAAGATTTGAACTTACAACTTTCCCTTGAATTTTTACATAATAAATATCATAGCCCCCTTTGCCATTCTTAACATTGCTAGATAAATATAATTTCGACCCATCATCGTTTAAAAAAGGGTATAAATAATCTGCATTGCTGTCTTCAAAAAGAATTCTTTTCTTCTGCTTTAGTTTCCCGTTCAATAAATAAGCTTGCCATAATGTCCAATGCTTAATGCCGGCTTTAGACGAATTCGATTTCTTAACATAGATTAACAACTTTGAACTATCATTATATGTAAACGCTTGATCAGTTGAAAAATTTATAAATGAAATTTCAACGCTATTTAAAGTCCTTTTTATTTTTTTATACCTAATTAATATATCATTATCATTACTAGTAGGCGCTGTAAAATCATCTGTCTTGCCTTTATTTAAAACTTTAATAGTGGTATCAGTGCTATTAAAATTAAGATTATCAATAATTTTAAAGCCAGTATCTTTTGTCCAATAAATTTTATTAAATGTAAGTTTTTCATTCTGTATTGGCTTATTCGATATATACATCAAACCACCCTTATAAGGTATGGGGCTGAATTCATTACTTTTCGTGTTTATTAAAAGCGGTCTATTTTTATAATCTAGAGAATCTCTTAGTAATAATCTTTTCTGAACGGCAGGCAAATTCAAAGCATCCTGAGCATGAACTACCCTAAATTGAAATGTTAAAACAATTAAGCAAAATAGTATGATTTTATATGTAGTTTTCCTAATCATTTTTAAAAAATCTTAAATGATTTACTATTAGGAAATAATTGTCCAAATTCTAATCTTAAAAATAACTCACTAGAATTAGGCCTGTCAAACGTCATATCATATGCATATCCGATTCTAAACTGTGAACTTACCTGAACCTCAGCCATTCCTAATACCGATTCGCTAGTTCTATATGAAGCACCTATACCTACTGTATTTTTCAACCAAATATTAGTATTAAAATCAAACTGAATATCTTTTGCGCTTGTAAATTTCATAAGCATAGATGGCTTTACAGATACATCTTCATTTATATCAAAGGAATACCCAGTTGTAAAAAAATAATGTAACTCATTAATTTGATATAAGTTGGAATCTGTATTATAAGTAGTTGATTTTGAAAAATTAACAACATCTGGAGATGAGAATCCTGCATAAAAATGATCGTCATTATAAAATATGCCTGCACCCATAAGTGGGATTATTTTATTTACATTAGATGCAAATGCAAAATCATATCCACTAATTTGCCCCAAATTTACACCGGTAAGTAATTTGGAATCATTATAAAAACCTCCTTTAAGCCCTAAGCTAAGCACCCCATGTTCAGACACTGGCACTTTAACATTATAAAATAAATTCAGACCTGTTCTTTTAATGATTGCAGCATACCTATCATCAAAAAGCTGAATCCCATAACCCATTTTTTTATTTTCAGTTGGCATATCAAATGTAATAGACTTACTTGATGGAGCACCAGCTAATCCTGCCCATTGATCTTTCCAAATAAATGATAAACTAGGCACTCCTCTGTTTCCAGAATATGCAGGATTAATATTTGTCATATTATACATATACTGAGAATACATGGGAACAGACTGCCCATACCCATTATTCAAGCTGAATAAAAAAAGTATAATAAAGTATATTATGTAATTCTTTTTGCTCATTTATCTTTTTAAAATTACATACCCATTAAATAATTGAACCACTCCTTTATCATCTATTGCCCTTACTGTATAATAGTAGCCACCTTCTGGCAAATCCTGCCCTTGAAAATTACCAGTTCCAGTTCCATCCCATTCATTTTTATAATTGGAATTTGTATATACAAAATTGCCCCACCTATTAAATACTACAAGATCTATTGTAATGTTTGAAGGTCTTATTATAACAAAATTATCATGCACGCCATCATGATTAGGAGAAAATCCTTCTGGTATTGAAACTATTAAATCTTTTACATAGAATTTTGCTGAAGAGGCTGGCGCTTCAATGGTACCCCATTTAGTATCAGCTTTTACATAAGCTATATTAGATATAGTTCCAACAAAACCATTAGGCATTAAATTCAAAGTAAAACTTGCTTGGCTTTTTGCTAAAGGTGCAAGCATACTTACTTTTTGTGTTACTTCGATATCTTCATTAGCATTAAATGAAGAATTTGAAATCAAACTCCCTGTAGCAGTATTTTTAATTATAGTAAAGTCAGATGTAATTGGAATAGTATTATGCAAATTATCTGTAATGACAACATTCATTAATTGATAACTAATTAAATTTCTAACCGTAAACGTAAAAGGATAATTGAAGGTAGAATTTGATTGCAAAATACCACTATCAATAATTTGATCTAATTGAAGAATTTCAGTAGGATCAATTATATTTATTTTAAAAATAGCTTTATCACTTTCTATATTATTTACTACCTGACTTACTGAATATGAAATTGTTCCAGGTGTACGACTTAATAAAGGTGTACCCTTTTGCAGAATATTATTAATATAAAAATTATAGGTAGCCCCTGCTAAACCAGAAACTTGCCCACTAATATTAGAGGGATTAGTTTTTACACCTAAAACAAAAGTGGTATCAATAACAGAAGGTTTAGTTGGTGCAATTACTAATGTATCATTAACAAAATTAGTACTATATAAAAGCGTAGTAGTATCATAAGACCTGAGTTGATAAACATAATTACCAATGACAGCAGGCGTTTTAGGCGCATTCGTACTACAATTTAAAGCGTCTATATCACACCAAGCTGGAACTGATCCAATAGGATATGAAATGACTAAAGCAATTAAAGTGGATGGTATGGAGGGTTGATCTAGTAAGTATTTTTCATTTTTTACTAAAGGAGGTACAATCACTTGAAGTATTGAAAATTCATAAGCAGATGAAATAACACCCTCATAACTATCATCTGCAGCCAATGTAGCAATAACCTTATAAGTTCCAGGCAATATTGGCGCTTTCGTATTGGAAGCATAAGCAGTTGAACCAGTGCCGCTATAAGTATAAGTAACTAATCCTAAGGAACCAGATACATTTGATTTTGAAGGACCTTGTGAAAAACCATTATAAGTGTAGTTATTTGAACCTGTCACTGTGATAGATGAACTTCCTTTAGCAAGAGTAGAAGCTTTATTTATATCGAATGTATAAGCAACAGAATTTGCTTCATTATAATTGTCATCAGATGCAACGCTTGCAATTACTTGATAATTACCAATATTTGTTGGGGCGGTTGCACTTGCTGAGTAAGTAGTAGTGCCTGTTCCGCTATAAGAATAAGTAACAGCACCAGTTGAACCATTTACAGTTGAGCTTTTAGGGCCTTGTGATAGCCCATTAAATGTATAGATAGTTAAACCTGATACTACTATTGTAGAATTGCCTTTAGAAACAATAGCTTTATTTATTGTAAATGCATAAGCACTTGAGCTCGCAGCATTATAATTTCCATCTGTTGCAACACTTGCTACAACTTGGTAAGTTCCCGCATTAGTTGGCGCTATTGCACTCGCAGAATAAGTAGTTGTTCCTGTACCACTATAACTATAGGTTACAACACCGGTAGAACCTGATTTAGTTGAAGTACTAGGCCCCTGTGCTGAAGCATTATAAGTATAAGTAGTTAAACCAGTGGCAGTAATTGTTGAACTTGCAGCGTTGATGGTAAAAGAAGTTGCACTTGAGCTCGAACTTGAATAATTCCCATTTGAAGCAACAGTAGCTATCACAGTATAGGAACCAGCATTTATTGGCTTTGAAGAACTTGGTCCATAACTTGTTGAGCCAGCTCCGCTATAACTATATATATAAGAATTACCTGTTCCTGTATTTGTAGCAGCATTAGGTCCTTGTGCTGAAGCATTATAAGTATATGTTCCAATAACGGGTGTAACTGTAGGAGTAATTCGATCAATTGAAAAAGAAGTTGAAGCAGAACTAGCACTATTATAATAACCATCATCACTTAATGCAACTGTAACAACAACAACATAAGTGCCAACACTAGTGGGTTTTATGTCGGTTGGTCCATATGTCGTTGATCCTGTTCCGCTATAACTAAAAGTATAAACATTCCCAGTTCCTGTATTAGAAGCCGTTTCAGGGCCTTGAGACATTTCATTATAAATATAAGTCTCAATAATTGGACTTACTGTTGGCGTAACTCTAGACAATATTGCAATTTCAAAAGTGGTAGGTTCTGAAGATGCAGTATTAAAATTTCCATCACTAGTTGCTGCAACAGTTGCTGTAACAAAATAATTTCCAAAATTTATTGGCCTTGTTGCTGTTGGACCGTAAATCGTTGTACCTGATCCACTATAGCTGAAAGTATATGTATTGCCTGTTCCAGTATTGCTTGCAACATTGGGACCTTGTACTGAGCCATTAAAAGTATACGACCCTATTGTTGGTGTTACAATAGGCGTTGCTTTTGTTATAGTAAATGAAGTTGCAGTTGAACTTGCACTATTATATTGACCATCACTACTAGCTGCAAGATTTACTGTAACTAAATAATCTCCTGCATTAGTTGGCTGTGAAGCTGATGGGCCATACACTGTAGTTCCTGTTCCACTGTAACTATAGGTATAAATATTTCCAGTTCCCGTATTCATTGCTGCATTTGGACCTTGAGGCGTTCCGGCTGCATAACTATATATTCCAATAGTAGGAGTAACAACAGGCGTAGACTTTAAAATTGTAAATGATATTGCATTTGAATTAGCGCTGTTAAAATTACCGTCACTACTTGCATCAACTGTTACTGTAACAGAATAAGTCCCAACATTTGTAGGAGGGGTTGCATTAGGACTATATCCAGCTCCCGTATAACTAAAAGTATACCCAATTCCTGTTCCTGTATTTGTAGCAGCATTAGGACCAATAGGCAACCCAGTATAAGTGTAAGTCCCAATTGTGGGACTTACTATAGGAGTAGCTTTTATAATTGAGAATGAAGTTGCACTTGAATTAGCCACACTAAAATTACCATTACCGGCAACTGTGACTGTAACTGCATAGTCACCCACATTCGTTGGCATAGTAGCAGAAGGCCCATAACTTGTTGAACCTATACCACTATAACTAAATGTATAACTAGAACCTGTTCCTGTATTGCTAGCAGCATTCGGTCCTATTGCAGAACCTGTATAAGTATAGGTTCCTACTGAAACTGTTACTACTGGCGCAGCTCGTAAAATTGTAAATAAAGTTGGACTTGAATTTGTACTATTATAATTCCCGTCTACAGCTACAGAGACTGTAACAGAATAAGTACCTGCGTTAGTTGGAGGTAATGCACTAGGGCTATAGTCTACTCCAGTATAACTATATGTATAACTAGAACCTGTTCCAGTATTTGTTGCAGCAATAGGCCCTTGACCAGATCCATTATAAGTATAGCTGCCAACTGTAGGTGTTACTACTGGAATAGCTTTCAAAATTGTAAATGAATTAGGATTTGAATTGGCACTATTATAATTACCATCGCTGCTTGCGCCAACAGATACCGTAACAGAATAAGTTCCAGCATTTGTAGGTCTATTTGCAGTTGGTCCATAACCTGCTCCACTATAACTAAATGTATAGCTAGATGCTGTTCCTGTATTTGTTGCCGCATCTGGCCCTTGTGCAGAACCATTATAATTATAAGTTCCTACTGTTACTGAAACAGTAGGTGTTAATTTATTAATTGTAAAAGAAGTAGCACTTGAATTGGCACTGTTGTAACTTCCATCAGCAAGTACAGAAGCAGTAACAGAATAAGTGCCTGCATTTGTTGGCGCAGTAGCACTTGGCCCATAGCTTGCACCAATATAACTATATGAGTAGCTATTACCTGTACCTGTATTAGTTGCAGTATTAGGTCCTTGAGAAGAACCAGTATAAGTATAAGTCCCTACGGCTACCGTAACAGTAGGTGTTGTTTTACCTGGATCATTTATAGTAAATAAAGTGGCAACTGAACTAGTTGAAGTATAATTGCCATTAGCTGCTACTGTCACAGTAACTAAATAAGATCCAATATTAATTGGCCTAGTTGCACTTGGCCCATAGATGGTTCCACTCGTACCACTGTAACTAAAAGTATAACTCGAACCAGTACCTGTATTTGTTGCAGCATTTGGTCCTTGTGGTGTTAACGCTATATAATTATAAGTACCAATAGTAGGAGTTACTATAGGTACACCTAATCCTATGCTAAATGAAGTAGCAGATGAGTTAGCAGAATTATAATTTCCATCAGAAGATGAAGCAAGAGTTGCTGTTACTAAATAAGATCCTACACTTGTAGGCTTTGTTGCGCTCGGGCCATAAGTAGTTCCCCCTGTGCCACTATAACTATAAGTATAGCTACTCCCTGTTCCAGTATTGGTGGCAGCATCAGGCCCTTGTGTTGAACCATTATAATTATAAGTACCCACAGTAACTGTTACAACTGGTATTGCTTTATTAATTGAAAAAGAAGTTTCATTTGAACTAGCTGCATTAAAATTTCCATCTGCTGCTACTGAAGATGTAACTGAATATGTGCCTGCATTTGTTGGCCTTGTAACACTTGGCCCGTAACTCGCACCACTATAACTATAAGTATAAGTACTTCCTGTACCAGTATTTGTAGAAGCATTAGGCCCAACAGAAGAACCTGTATAAGTATAAGTTCCTACAGTTACTGAAACAGTTGGCGTTGCTTTTGCAATGGTAAAATTGGTAGCGCTTGAACTTGCACCATTATAAATTCCATCAGCAGAGACTGTAGCTGTAACAGCATAAGTTCCATTATTTGTTGGCCTAGTTGCACTTGGTCCATAACTTGTTAAGCCTGTCCCACTATAGCTATATGTATAAGAAATTCCTGTACCTGTATTAGTGGCAGCATTAGGGCCAATAGAAGAACCAGTAAAAGTATATGTACCAACAGTTACTGAAACAGTTGGCGTTGTTAAAGGATTAATTGTAGCAGCAACACTAGTTCTTGTAGTTTGTATACATGCAGTAGTGCTATTTCTTGCTTGTGCATAATAATTTGTAGATACAGCAATTGAAGGTGTAGTGAATAGCGTTGTTCCAGTACCCCCCGATAAAATAGAACCCCCACTTGAAGAATTATACCAATCGACTGTTTCTCCACTATTGATCGTAGCATTTATATCAACAGTTCCAGTTCCGTATCTTGAACCAGGAACAGCAACGGGAGAAGAAGGCAATGGATTTACAGTAACTGTAACAATATTTGAATATATAGAACCATCGTGTGTAGTGATAGCAGTTCTTTTATAATATTTTGTTTGTGTTAAACTTGGGGGAGAATAAGTTGACAGTGTTGCTCCTGAAATATCAGTAAATGAAATATTATCTGTAGAAACCTGCCATTGATAACTAATAGCACCTGTACCTCCACTTGCACTCGTGATAGATGTAAAATCAGATGGGGTTACTCCACTACATATAGTTTGATCTGCCCCAATTGAACCTGGAGCAAATGAACCATTAATGGTAGCTAAAACAGCAACTCTATTAGCAGCAATACAACCAGGAGCACTACTAGCTCTTGCCTCTGCAAAATAAGTAGTGGTGACACTAATACTTGGTGTAGTATAAATATTAACTCCATTTCCACTTGCTAAAACAGAACCTCCTGTTGAATTTGCATACCAATCAATGGTAGCCCCACTAGAACTTGAAATACTTAAAATTACTGGGCCTGAGCCAGTCCTCGCATTGTCAATTGGACTAGTTGCAGTAGGCAAACTATTTACTGTAATAGTAATTGCGATGGTATAAATAGTACCATCAGCTGAAGTAGTAGCCGCACGTCTATAATAAGTAGTTTGAGTTAATGCACTTGCAACATAAGTTGCTAAAGTTGCTCCAGAAATATTGGTAAAAGTTAGGTTATCAGAAGATATTTGCCATTGATAAGTTATAGCACCAGTTCCTCCACTTGCTGCCGCAATAGAAGTAAACGCAGTAGGTGCAGAGTTATAACAAATTGTTTGACTTGTTCCAACAGTTCCCGCTGAAAGCGAACCATTAATGGTTGCAACAGCTGCAGTTCTAGCCGCTGATATACAACTAGTAGTTAAATTTCGTGCTTGCGCGTAATAACTTGTTGTATTTGTAATTACGGGTGTAGTATAGCTTGTAGTACTTAGGGTTCCAGAAACTAAAGCAGCTCCACCCGTATTATTTTGATACCAATCTATTGTAGAGCCTGCAGAAGCAGTATTTGCTGAAATTAATAATGTACCTGAACCAGTTTTTGAATTACCAGTTGCTGATGTAACTACAGGTAATGTATTTACGACTCCTGAAATAGAAAAACTAATAGAACTTGCTCCAGTAGAAGTTAATGATAATGTACCAGATAAACTACCAGTAGCTATAGAAGTAGTTCTTACATACAAAGTAGTAGCTGCCACTACTCCACCCGATTGTGAGAGTGTGGCGGTTGAACCAAAACCACTTCCTGAAGAAGTAGAAATTTCAAAACCTGTTGGAGCTGTAATAGATATACTATTACTTAAATATAATCCAGAGATGGTGATAGTTTGATTAGCAGAATTTAAATTTGTACAAGAACTAAAAGCAGAAAAAGAACCTGATGCAGAAATAGTGGGTTGCGTATTTGAACAATCAAAACTTATGCCTAATGGACTTGCGTCAATTTTAATTGGACTTGTACTTACTGTATATCCAGTTCCTGATGCAGCCACCCCTGCTCCTTGAGACCCACCAATAGAGTGACCTACATACCAATATTGGTCAGTAGCACCACTATTATAAAAAGCAATAGTAAAGTGACCAGCAACACTAAAATCCGAAAACCCAGATTGCGAAGCTCCATACATTTTTACTGTAATTGGATTTGCTTTTGAACCAGTTGAAGCATTACCTGTTGCACCCAATATGGTAGCAGAATTATCGCCCCATCCATAAATACTTCCATCACTTGTCATGGCACCTACAGTACATATATCTGCTTCAGTATCACCATCGATTCTTGTTACATTGGTTAAATCTGTAGTGCCATCAGTTGTCTTTACTGTAATAAATGTAGGCTGATTAAAAGTTGTAGTAACATTGTTTTGCCCTAAGACTCCCATTGTATTAAGACCAGACACATACACTTTATTATTAGTACATAAAATAAATAATGTATTTGTTGTAGCAGTAGCTGAACCATCTACAGCAACAACATCTGTAACATTCTGCCCACTAGGAATTTGCGCAGACATATCATAAGGATACAAATAACTTATAGTTGTATTTACCACTCCATTTACATTGGCTGCAGCACCCCAATAATATATTTTACCAGTACTTGTTAAAGCAAAAGCTCCTGTACTTGTTAATGAAAATTTTGTTACACCTGTTAGGAAAGCACCTGTCTTTAAAGTTACATGATGCCAAACTGAACTACTTGTTGCTGCACTATCTCCTTGTAGTTTTGCATTGGCTGTCATCATATATACATGCCCGGCATTCGTAATTAATGCAATAGCCTTTTGTGAAACTGCCATTTGAGCAATATCTGTAATTGCCACTCCAGTAGGCAGCTTACTAGTAATATTACTTGCAGCAGTATTAATTGCAGCTCCTCCAAAACCAGCTAATGAAGTTATTGCAGTTATATTGGCAGCTGTACCAAACAGATAAAGATTAGTAGAAGTTCTTAATAACATTGCGCTTAATCCATTAGCACCGCCTGAACTTGACGATCTCACTTCATAGGGAACACCTGAATATTGACTAGCCGGGACTAAAGTGGGAACATAAACATCAGTTCCAGAGGAAGCTGTAATATTTGCATAAGTAGCCATAGACTGGCCCCATGCTAATAAAATATTTGATCCATTATTATTTCCTATATATAAATTGGAGTGGTATGAACCAGTAAATCGATTTACTGTACCTGCCACACAAGCCCCGCCGAAATAAGGCATTGAGTTTATAAATACATTATTATCATTAATGTTTTGAAAATGCTCATTCCCATTTGAATTATTAAGACCACTTGATAATACAGCCCCATCTAAATTATTTGATAAATTCTGTGCATTTACTTTTATACTTCCAACTAAAAGTAGTGTCACTAATGTTAATACATTGATAGAAAAAATAAAATTTTTGTTAAACAAAAAAAACATAGATATTAAAAATTTATTTAATCACATATCTTAATTTATGAATCAAATTATTTCGAAGAAATTTATCTTCGATTTTATTCTATAAAAATATCTAAGAAAGATTATTAAATCTATCTAAAAATGAATTAATTTATAATGACTTATATATAATTAAAATAATAATGTATAATATACTATATATTAACATTTTAAAAAAATATGTAATTTTTTGAAAAAAGCTTGACTATCGTCACTTATGACCTTTATCATTGTTTCAGAAGCATTTTCAGCACCTTTTTTGATAAATCACTTAGACTCATATTAAAGTCATTTATAAGTTTTAAAATTTACATATGATTGATTTTACCTCAATTGACCTCTTACCCATCTTCATTTTTAGGTTTTGAATAAATTTTATACCCCAATTTTTAAGTAAATTGAATCGTAATTTATCGATTCAAATAAAGCAATCCATTATGCCATCATCAAATCATTTTGACGCCATTGTGGTAGGTTCTGGGATTTCAGGAGGTTGGGCCGCGAAAGAACTATGTGAAAAAGGTTTAAAAACTTTAGTGCTTGAAAGAGGACGCAATGTTGAACATATTAAAGACTATCAAGGCACTGAAAAAGAACCTTGGGAATTAGCGCATCGCAATTCCATTACACAAGAAGATAAAAAAAATTCTCCCATACAAAGTAAGTGTTACGCTTACGATGAGGTCTCCAAAAAATTCTTCGTGAATGATGTAGAAAATCCATATGTCGCTACTAAACCTTTTGATTGGATTAGAGGTAATCATGTGGGAGGACGTTCTTTAATGTGGGGCAGACAAAGTTATCGTTGGTCTGATTTAGATTTTGAAGCCAATGCAAAAGATGGTTATGGAACCGATTGGCCAATTAGATACAACGACCTTGCCCCTTGGTATAGTTATGTTGAAAAATTTGCGGGCATTAGTGGTAATAGAGATGGTGTTTTTAATTTACCCGATGGTGAATTTCAACCACCGATGGAAATGAATGTGGTAGAAAAAATGGTAGCACAAAACCTAAAAACAAAAATGGGCAGGCCCATGATTATTGGAAGGTCGGCAAACCACACTGCAAAAATTGGCACTAGAGGCCCTTGTCAATTTAGAAATAAATGTCATCAAGGTTGTCCCTTTGGCGGATACTTTAGTTCCAACGCCGCTACCCTTCCGGCAGCTGCTGCAACGGGTAATTTAACTTTAAGACCCGACGCTATTACTACAGAAATTTTATATGATAAAGAAACAGGCCGGGCCAAAGGGGTACGCATATTAGACGCCAATACTAATTTAACAGAAGAATACTTCGCAAAAATAGTTTTCTTAAACGCATCTACTTTAGGTACAGCACATATTTTATTAAGTTCTGTTTCAGAAGTATTCCCGAATGGATTTGGTAATAGTAGTTTACAAGTGGGGCATAATTTAATGGATCATCATTATGGTGTTGGGGCTTATGGAGACTATGATGGATTTCAAGATGTATACACTTATGGCCGCAGACCCAATGGAATTTATATTCCAAGATTTAGAAACTTAGATGGAGGATCTTCTGCAGGTTATTTAAGAGGATTTGGTTATCAAGGTGGTGCATCAAGAAATTCTGGCGAAAAAAATGGTATTGGAATTGAATTAAAACAAAGTGTTACTGAGCCAGGTAAATGGAGTATCGGCTGGGGCTCATGGGGTGAACATTTACCTTATTATGAAAATAAAGTAACGCTGGATAAAAATAAAAAAGATAAATGGGGACTTGCCGCTTTAAATATTGATTGCGAGTTTAAAGAAAATGAAAAAAAGATGCGCATTGATATGAGAAACAGCGGCGCTGAAATGTTAGAAGCTGCTGGCATTAAAAATGTAGGTTCTTATGACAATATGCCGGCTCCTGGTTTTTGTATTCATGAAATGGGAACAGCGCGTATGGGTAAAGATCCTAAAACATCGGTATTAAATAAATGGAATCAAATGCATGAAGCTAAAAATGTATTTATAACAGATGGTTCTGCCATGGCTTCTTCTGCCTGTCAAAACCCATCATTAACTTATATGGCATTAACAGCAAGAGCTGCCGACTTTGCTGTAAGTGAATTAAAAAAAGGAAACTTATAAGGTTTCCTTTTTATGCTTACTTTATTTTTATACTTACTATATTGTATACTTACAATTTATTAACGCTGTTAATTCCTGCTATTAATTTCTGCGTCTAATATTTGAAGCTCCTGATGAGGTCGATTCTTTTACATTCGGATTACCTCTATAATTAATATCGCTAGCACCACTAGAACTGGCTCTTAAAATTTCTGTAACATTTGCATTTACATGACTTGCACCCGATGCATGTAAAATGGCACCCTTTGCCGTTAAATTATATAATTTGGCATCGCTAGCACCTGACACTTCTACTGCTAAATCATCTACGGTTCCTGTTAATTCAATGTTTGATGCACCACTTCCATCAATATCAATACTTGTTGCATTTACTTCTCCTTTATAATCTGAGGCGCCAGTTAATTGGTACAATAAAACACCCGCCTTTATATTCCCACGAAAATCAGAAGCACCCGATAATTTTATTCTCATTTTAGGTGACTCAATGGTATTTACTAAATGTACATTACTTGCGCCTGATGCTGTTAATGCATCAATATCTTTAATACTAACATAGGCCTTAGTTTTATAATTGCCCCATTTTTTCCAACTAAACCAAGTTCCTTTATCACCTAATCTTATAATTAAAGTACCGCCAACTACTTCTGTAACAATATGATCTCTGATCTCATCATTATTTGCACTTACTGCTACTTCATTTTTATTTGACTGGGTTAAATACAAATCAATAGCGCTTGACACACTAATGGCTGTAAAACTGCTTACTTTTCTTATCTGCGCATTTTCGTCATATACAATAGAAGTTTTCTCCTGGGCATTGACAGCGCAACCAGTCAATAATAAAAGGGCTAAATATATTTTTTTCATAATAGATAGTGTTTATTACTTAAAACGTAAATATTAGTATAAAGTTACAGCGCTTTGTATCATTTTCCTGCCTATTTTTGTGCCGTCCTCGGGGTGCTGTAAAAAGCTGAGAAAAAACCCGTTGAACCTGAACAGGGTAATGCCTGCGAAGGGAAGGTCAACGCAACACGCGCACTTCTCATAGCTATTATTCCTGTTCCCAGTATTCATTTTTTGAAACATTAAAACTTTAGTAATGACTAAGTTATTGGGAACATTCGCCTTTTTATTAATGGTAGCCAATTCTATGGCTCAAACCAAACCTTTATCTATTCAAAAGAAAATAGATAGCCTAAAATTACAAACTGATAGTATTCGAAACCTGCCCCCTTTGGAAGTAAGGTCGGTGAGGGCTAGTGAAAACAGCCCCTTTGCAATTAGCAATTTAAACAAATCAAGTATTCAACAATTAAATTACGGACAAGACCTTCCCTTTGTCTTGCAGAACACCCCTTCAGTGGTGGTGAATTCAGATGCAGGAACAGGAGTGGGTTATACTGGCCTTAGAATTCGAGGTAGTGATGGTACTAGAATTAATGTAACCTTAAATGGTATTCCTTATAATGATGCAGAAAGTATGATTACCTATTTTGTAGATGTGCCTGATTTTAGTTCAAGCTTAAATAGCGTTCAAATACAAAGAGGTGTGGGTACATCTACCAATGGGTCGGGTGCATTTGGTGCCACTATTAATTTAGCTACGAATAATTATAACCCTGAGAAATATCTTTCCCTTCAATCGACTGCAGGTTCCTTTAATACATTAAAAAATACTTTGCAATTAGGAACAGGCTTAATCAATAATCATTTCACTATTGATGGTCGTGTAAGTAATATTAGTAGTGATGGCTATATGGACCGAGCTAGTTCTAAATTAAAATCGTTTTATGTTAGTAGTACTTACTGGGGAGATAATTCTTCTTTAAGATTAAATATATTTTCTGGATGGGAAAAAACTTATCAATCATGGTATGGTGTTCCTGAGGAATTATTAGCTAAGCAAAGAACTTATAACCCAGCAGGTATGGAAAAATCAGATGCTCCTTACAAGAATCAAACCGATAATTATGGGCAAACACATTATCAATTGTTCTATAATAAAAAAATTAATTCGAAATTAGAGTGGAATACAGCAGTGTTCTTAACAAGAGGCAAGGGTTATTATGAAGAATACAAAGGTGGCGTTCTATTAGCTGATTATGTAGCAAAGGCTCCCACTAATTCTATGAATGGAATTAGAATAAACCCTTACGCTGTAATTGATTTAGTAAGAAGAAAATGGTTGGACAATAATTTTTATGGACAAATAGCATCACTTGTATATGAAGAAGGTAGCAATAAATTTACTTTAGGCGGCGCTTGGAATACTTATGACGGGCTTCATTATGGAAGACTCCCCTATTTACAATATTTGGGTATTCAACCTGATTTTAATTATTATTACAATAATGCCATCAAAAAAGATGTCAACACTTATTTAAAATGGAACCATCAGCTTACAGGTGCTTTAAGCAGTTTTGTAGATATTCAATATAGAAATGTTGCCCATAATATGTATGGCTTTGACCATAACCCCGATTTAATGGTGAAAAGAAACTTTAATTTTTTGAACCCCAAGGCAGGGTTATTCTATAAAACAAAACATACGAATTATTATACTAGTATAGCTATTGCGCATAAAGAACCCAATAGAGATGATTTTGAAGCGGCTACTAATGAGCAACCTAAACAGGAAGTACTTACAGATATAGAAACGGGCTTTACTACCAAGAAAGGAAATTTTGAATGGGGTGCGAATATGTATTTAATGTATTATAAAGACCAACTTGTACTTACAGGTAAAATAAATGATATTGGGGCTTATACCAGAATTAATGTACCCAAGAGCAAAAGAATTGGTGTTGAACTAGTTGAGAGCTGGAAGCTAAATTCATTTATAACAAGTGCAGGTAATATTACATTTAGTCAAAATAAAATAGAGGCCTTTACTGAATTTATTGACGACTATGATGCAGGAGACCAATTAGCCATCTTACATAAAAACACCGATATCACTTTATCTCCTAGCCTAACGGCTAATCATATTTTGGGCATTCAATTCAACAAAAAATGGAATATGAATTTAGTAAGTAAATATGTTTCAAAACAATATCTAGATAATACACAAAATGAATCAAGAATATTAAAAGCCTATTTCTTACAAGATATTCACTTGTCGCATAATGTAGTTTCAAAGCCAAAATGGGCTATGCAAATTCAATTATACGCCAATAATATATTTAATAAACTATACGAACCTAATGGCTATACTTATAGTTTCGTATATGTTGGCGCTACCACTACTTCCAATAACTACTTCCCAATGGCAGGAAGAAATTATTGGGTAAGTTTAAAAATAGATCTTAAATAAATTTATTTTCTTGCATCAACACCTTTAATAAACTTTACTAAACCGGTGAAATAAGTAAACTGATCGTCATACATAGACATATGAGAACCTTTAGGGCAGTATAAAAACTGACCATCCTTTACTAATTTAGAAAGCTCTTCCATAGCCTTAGGGTCCATGGTGTCAAATTCGCCGCCAATACTTAAAGTAGGAACTGTAATAGTTTTTAAATCGGCTTTGCGATCCCAATTCTTTAAAACAGCATCTCCTATTATACCAAATTCTGAAGGACCTTGCATTTTTAAATACAAAGGATAATTCATTCTTGCAAAAGTTCGTTTTACAGGATCAGGCCAATTAGCCACAGGCATTCTTAAAACATGCTCAGGATAATAATAGTCTGTAATAATTTTTAAATAGCCAGGATTCGTATAATCGCCCTTCGCTTCAAATGCACGAACTGTCGCTAAAACTTCCTTAGGTAATTTTGGCCCCAATACTTCATTGGCATATTTTACATAATCAGGGATTGAAGGCACCATATTTGAAATAATAAGTCCCTTTAAATTTTTTTGATACTTAAGCGCATACTCAGTGGCTAGTATACCGCCCCAAGAATGTCCTAATAAAAAGAAATTAGAAGAGTCCATACCTAATGCCTTTCTAACTGTCTCTACTTCTTCAACAAACCTTGGTAAATTCCATAAACTAGAATCGTTAGGGTTATCGGAATAAGCAGAACCTAATTGATCATAGTAATAATATTCTATTTCAGCTTTAGGGAAATAAGAATCAAAACATTCAAAATATTCATGGGTAGAACCAGGGCCTCCATGTAATAACAAAACCTTAATTTTTGGGTTATTCCCCACTCTTTTTGTCCAAACATTAAATACACCTTTACTGGTAGTAATGGGTATTAATTTAACGCCTCCTGTGAGTGTGTCTTCTCTATTAGCATTATCATGGTAAGCCGAAGGCTTATTATTATCAAAATTACAAGCGCTCAATACTAGCGTAGCCATTAATAATAATGAACTTAATTTTTTCATTTTAAATTATTTAGAAAGTTAAGATACAAATAAAGTATCAAAAATTAACCTGGGAATTTCGCCTGCCAGTCTAACATACCGCCCGATACATTCACCACATTTTTAAAGCCATAAGGTTCTAACATTAAGCAGGCTTGACCGCTTCTGTTGCCGCTTCTGCAATAAATATATACGATCTCTTCTTTCAAGTCCTCTATATCGTCTAATTGTAAAGTTTGTACTTGTCCTAAGGGGAGTAAGATACCACCAATATTAAATGCTTCGTGCTCATGTGGCTCGCGTACATCTACTAAATTTATTTTTTCTCCTGCGTCTAATTTTGCTTTTAAAGCTTCTACTGTAATGGTTTGCATCTTTTGATATTTAAAGTGAATTGTCTATAGTATTTATACAATTGGAATGGGTATATTTATATTTCTTTTGTTATTATTAAAATATACTAGTATTATAATTAGTTTTAAAAATAGTGTTAGCCTTACTTTAAAGAATCTCTTTTTATAATAACAGGAGCAACTTTATCAATGACTAAGTCAATGGCTACTCCTTGTATGGTTACATTTTTAACAGGCATACCTAATGAATCTAATACAGAAGAATAAGTACCCGGGTTTTGTTGAATTACAAATGCATTAGCAGTGTCTTGTATGGCACCATTGGCTGTAATATTTCCAAGAAGCAAGCCCATACTCACTATTTTCATTTTAGCCATGCCTACAGTTAATCCAATTAAGTCTGGTACTTCCATACCAATACTCGCTCCTCCATCTCCCACCGTAAAATTTATTAAAGTGCCTGAAACAATTTTTGTACCTGGTGCAATAGGTGTATTACCTACTAATTGTTCTACAATTACATTTTTATTTCTATCGGCCACTAAATTAATAGTGCCAATTCTTAAACCTAATACTTTTAAATAAGTTTGAGCGCTTTTTAAAGAGAAGCCAATTAAATTAGGCATATCTACCTGAGGCGCAATAATTCGGTTAACAGTTAAAAAAATGGTTCTTCCTTTTTTAACTACCTCATCTGCTTCAGGCGTTTGTCTTAAAACCGAATTTCTAGCAAGCGTGTCTACATATATAGAGTCTTGTAAAACCAAATCAAAACCTAGGGCTTTAATATTTTTTTCAGCAGCCGTCACATCTAAACCTAAAACATTCGGCACTTTTTCTGTCTTACCATTGCCTGTAATCCAACCTAAGGAAAAGAAAAATAATATTATTAGTAACAATACAAGGCCAATACCTGCTAAGATATTTACCCATAAAGGCTTTTTTAATAATTTATCAATGAATTCCAAAATAAAGGATCTTATTTAATGACTATTGAATGAATATTTTTCTAATTACTTCGAAGCTAAACTATCTTCTATAATACTTGCATAAAAATCGGTTAAATTCCAACCCATGGCCCTTACTTGTTGAGGAATAATACTTGCCTCACTTTGACCAGGCACTGTATTCACTTCTAATAAAAAGGCTTTTTGTGCTTTTTCATCATAAATGAAATCAATTCTCACTACCCCTCTGCAATTTAAAGTAGCATATACTTGCTTGGCTGCCTCCGATAAATCCTTGAACATGGTCTCTGTAATTTTTGCAGGCGTTATCTCTTCACTCTTGCCTTCATACTTAGCAGCAAAATCAAAAAATTCGTTCTCTGTTTTAATTTCAGTAATAGGTAAAACAGTAGTTACCCCCTTAGACTTAAATACACCAATAGTGAACTCTCTTCCACTTATAAATTCTTCTACTAAAACCTGTGTATCTTCTTTAAAAGCTTTTTCTAAGGCAGGCGCTAATGCTGCAGCGGTGTTTACTTTACTTATACCTAAACTACTTCCTCCGTTATTTGGTTTTACAAATAGTGGAAGGGTAACCTGAGACAATATTTGATCCGGTGTTAGTTGAGTAGAAGAAATTAAATGTAAAGACTTTGCCACTGCGACTCCACCAAAACCAGCCACGGCTACTGTATATCTTTTATTAAAAGTTAAAGCCGAAGTGGCTGTATCGCAACTTGTATAAGGCAAGCCAATTAAATCGAAGTAGCCTTGCATTTTTCCATCTTCTCCTGGTGTACCATGAATACACATTAAAGCAATATCAAAATTTATTTTAAGACCCCCTTCCATAATACTGAAGTCGGCTCTATCAACTGCCACTTCTTCCCCTACTATATTTTCATACCACCAGCCTGTAGGATGAATATCTATTAAATAAACATCGTATTTATTTTTGTCCAAGGCATTCATAACAGTTTGAGCACTCTTATAACTAATTTGTGCTTCAGAACTTAAACCGCCTGTAACTAGTGCTACCTTTTTTTTCATGTAGGGTAATTGATGCTTCAAATTTACTTAATAGAAGGCATAAAAAAAGGGAAATTTAATTCCCTTTTTAAATATGCCTCTTATAGATATTTCTAATTGATAATTCTAGTTGATTCTTAAGCGTGTAATCTGTCTTTTTTAGCTAACAATACTTCTACTGTTTCTACATACATTTCATCCGGTACGCAACAATCCACTGGACAAACAGCAGCACACTGAGGCTCTTCGTGGAAACCTTGACACTCTGTACACTTATTTGGTGTAATATAATAGGTATCGGCAGCCACTGGCGCAATTCTTTGTGCAGCGTCTACTGAAGTTCCATCTAATAAACTGTAAGATCCTTTAACGGTTGTTCCATCAGCAACAGCCCATTCTACACCACCTTCGTAGATAGCATTATTTGGACATTCTGGTTCACAAGCACCGCAGTTAATACATTCATCCGTAATTTTGATAGCCATAAAAAATTATTTAAAAATTAGTAACGTAATTTTGCCTTACAAATATATAGAACAAGCATGAACTTACAAGCAAGAATAGAGCATTTTTTTACCTTAGGCGAACAGTTTTTTGACCCCAAAAATGAGGCGCTCCAATTAGCTAAAGAAAGGGCCTTCCAGCAAAATTCTTGGTTTTTACCGGTTTTCATGGAGCATGCCATTACACAAATACGAAATTCTTTTTTATCCTTAGATGCCTTAAAACAATGGGCGAATAGGTATCCTGGCCTTGCTAATGCTCCTACTGGCAAAAAACTAGGTATAGTAATGGCGGGCAATATTCCTCTAGTGGGCTTTCATGATTTACTTAGCACTTTAATAGCCGGACATACAGCCGTAGTAAAGCTATCCTCAAAGGATACCATTTTAATGCAGTACGTGATTGAATCCCTTATTCAAATTAACCCGGCTTTTGGAAATTTAATCATTCAACAAGAACAACTTAAAAACTGCGATGCTTATATTGCCACAGGCAGTAATAATACAGGTCGCTATTTTGAACAATACTTTGGCAAATACCCTCATATTATTAGAAAAAATAAAACTTCTATTGCCATATTAAATGGACAAGAGACCAAGGCTGAACTTGATTTACTTGCAGATGATATGCTACTCTATTTTGGTATGGGATGTAGAAATGTGACCCAGATTTGGGTGCCAGAGGGCTACGATTTTATACCATTAATAGAGGCCATGAAAAAATATAACTATTTAGGGGATGAGCATAAGTATAAACACAATTATGACTACCAATTAGCCCTACTTATGATGAACCGACAATTTTACATGGACACTGGCGGTATTTTGTTAAGTGAGAACCCTTCTCCCTTTGCGGCCCTATCTCAAATTCATTACCAGTTCTATACACCTGGTAAATTACCCACTATTGATAGCACCGAAATTCAATGTATTGTAGGAATAAATGGCATTCCCTTTGGCGGTCCTCAAAAGCCTAGTCTCTTAGAATATGCCGACGGGGTGGATACCCTTGAATTTCTAAGTCAAATCCCATAAAAACGAACATTTTCGTAAATATTTTGTTAAACTAGCTTAAATGATTTTGTGACAAAATTTCAGCTTCGTTAATTTGTACCTGAATTGGTATCAAATTTGTAAAAACTAAACTGAACTAATTCTTTTACTATAAAAAATAAAAGCATGAATATGAACTTAAAAAATGTAGCAGCCATTATTGGTATTAGTGCAATGACTACCATAACAAGTATGTGGGCTTATGGTAAAATTTCAAAATCAAATTCAAGTTTTGAAACAGACGGTAAACTGCCTGCTAATTATGCCAGTTTTTTTAATGGCAGTGCACCAGGAACAACTGTTGACTTTACCCCTGCTGCGAATGCGGCCTCCCCTGCTGTAGTGCATATTAAAACTAAGACCAACGCTAAAAAAGTAGAGAGCAGTAATCAAAAAAGACAAAGAAACCCATTTGGAGATTTATTTGGGGATGATGATATGTTTGGCGATTTTTTTGGCGGTCCAAGAATGCAACCAGAACAAAGAGCAAGCGGAAGTGGTGTATTAATTACTGCAGACGGATACATAGTAACGAATAACCACGTTGTAAATGGTGCCGATGAAATTAATGTAACGCTTACCAATAAGAAAACTTATAAAGCAAAAGTAATTGGTGTAGATGCCAGCAGTGATATTGCGGTGATAAAAATTGAAGCAAGTGGTTTACCTTATTTAGTATATGGTAATAGCGATGAAATTAAATTAGGTCAATGGGTACTTGCCATTGGATATCCTTTAAACTTAGATGTAACTATTACAGCTGGTATTATAAGTGCTAAAAACAGGTCTATTGATATTAACTCAAGACAGAGTGATAAACCTATAGAATCGTTTTTACAAACAGATGCTGCAGTGAACCAAGGCAATAGCGGTGGAGCCTTAGTAAATACCAGTGGTGAACTAGTAGGTATAAACTCTGCCATTGCTTCTCCTACTGGTTCTTATGCAGGTTATGCTTATGCTATTCCTGTGAACATTGTAAAAAAAGTAGTGACCGATATTGTTAAATATGGTACAGTGCAAAGAGCCTACTTAGGTATTAGTTATCCTAAGGATGGATTGTCTGAAGAAGAATTGAAAAAAGTATTGGAAGACTTGAATACAAAATATAAAGAAGGTGAAGGTATTTTAATTACAGATGTACTAGACGGTGGCGCTGCTAAAGCTGCAGGTATTAAAAAAGGAGATGTACTTATAAAAATAAATGGAGTGGCTATTAAAACTTCTCCTGAATTACAAGAACAAGTTTCAAGATACAAGCCAGGAGATAAAATGAATTTAATAGTGAAGCGTGAGGGCAAGGAAATGACTATGGAAGTAACCCTAAAAGCTAAACTAGGTACTACCGACTTAGTAAAAAGTTCTAAGGCTGCTGAAAAATTAGGTGGAAAATTAGAAACCTTAGATAAAGCTACTGCTGAAAAGAACGACTTAGAAGGTGGAGTATTAATTAAAGAATTAGGAACAGGTATTATTGGTAAAAGCAGAATTGAAAAAGGTTTTGTAATCACACATGTAAACGAAGAACCTGTTAAAACAGTAGAAGAGTTTTATGAGGCTTTGAAAAAAGCTACATCAAGTAGTATTAAAATTTCAGGAGTGTATCCTGGTTATTTTGGCAACTACGCATTTATATTAAACTTAAATGAATAAGTAAAGACTTGCATAAAAATAGTTTTTGGTTGGGTTAAGTGGTGAAAAAAGCCCCTCGAAATTCGGGGGGCTTTTCATTTTGAAGTATTGACTAACTTAAATAGGATAAGATCATTTAATTGTCTATTTTTTTATGACGAAATGATATTCACCAGAACCTAATTGAGTTTCAAGATAATCATCTTTCTGCCCAATTATCTTTATTCCATTTACTGTAGACAAGGCTTGTCCATTTTCAGATACCTTAGTAGCATCTTTTGTAGGTATAAATACAGAGGAAGTCGTATTAGCTGGAATTATTACATCTAAATAAATATCTTCCCCTTGCAATTTCCATCCGCTACTTAATTTACCATAATAAGTATCTAAAGAAGCCGATGCATTTGTAAAGCCACCACCAATATGTGGTTGCACCTTACTATGCTTATACCCTGCTCCATCTTCATAAGTATCTAATCCCACCATTTGACGGTACATCCAATCTCCAATGGCACCATAAGAATAGTGGTTAAATGAATTCATACCTACAGACTGAAAACTACTGTCTGGTTTTTGACCGTCCCATCTTTCCCAAATGGTAGTGGCTCCCATTTTAACAGGATACAACCAAGAAGGATATTTTTCTTGTAATAATAATTTATAAGAAACATTTGTAAAACCAAATCTTGTTAGTACATGACATAAATAAGGAGTACCTAAAAAACCAGTGGTTAAATGATTGCCATAAGATTCAATATTGTCCACTAACCTCTTAGCTGCTTGTTGTCTTAAATTTTCTGGTAACATATCAAAATTCAAAGCCAAGGTATAGGCTGTTTGTGTTCCAGAAATTAATCGGCCATTGGGAGATACATATTCTTTCATGAAGGCTGCCTTTATTCTACTTAATTGTGCTGTATACAAAGCCATATCTTCTTTCTTATTCAATACTGTTGCTGCATTAATAAGTAATTGCGTGGAATGCGCGTAAAAACATTGTGCAATTAAATATTTATCTGTTACCGCCGACTTCCCATCATTATCATCTTCTGGTCGGTAAAATAACCAATCTCCAAAATGAAAACCAGTATTCCATAAATCGTCCTTGGCTACTTTATTAATACTTTCAACATAGGCCTTCATACTTGCGTATTGGTCGGTTAATATTTTTTTATCACCATAGGCTATGTATAAGTTCCAAGGAATAATAGTAGCTACATCGGCCCAGCCTGTGCTATTCAAAGCGTCTGCACCTATTACATTAGGTACTACAAAAGGTACTTTGCCGTCTTTTTGATCTGCTGCTAGATCTTTTAACCATTTTGCAAAAAAGCTATGCACATTCATATTAAAAGTAGCCGTTCTAGAAAATACTTGCGCATCTCCTGTCCAACCTAAACGCTCATCTCTTTGAGGACAATCGGTAGGTACATCTAAAAAGTTTCCTTTCTGACCCCATTGAATATTATGTTGTAATTGATTTACCAAAGTATTTGAAGAAGTAAATTCTCCAGTAGGTTTCATATCGGAATATAAAGCCACTGCAGAAAAATTATCGGCAGTAATTTCGCCAGGATACCCTTCAATTCTTAAATACCTAAAACCCTGCCAAGTAAAATGAGGCTCAAATGTTTCCAGGCCCACTCCACTTAATACATAAGTATTCTGTGCTTTGGCAGCGCGTAAGTTTTCAGTATAAAAATTGCCTTGCTTGTCTAACACTTCAGCATGTGATAAAGTAATTTTATCCCCCTCATTCCCTTTTGCTTTCATGACTACCCAGCCTACTAAGTTCTGACCAAAGTCAATAACTTTTTCTCCTTTAGTCGTTGTAAATATTTTAACTGGTTTAAACACCTCGTGCTTTTTTACAAGCTCATTCTGTGTAGCAATTAAATTTGCCTTATCAAAATTGGCTAATTTGGCAGGCAACCAAGACTCATCATTAAAATTAGCAGTAGCCCATCCTGCTTTTTCTTTTCTTGCATCTACTGTTTCACCATTATATATTTCTGAATATTCAATAGAGCCTGTATTGGCCTTCCAACTATCATCTGAAATAACTATCTCTTTAGAACCATCACTATAAGTAATATTTAATTGAAATAGTAAAGCAATGTCCTTGCCATAAAAATCTTTATTGTTGGAAAACCCTATTATGCCTCTGTACCAACCACTACCTAGGCTTACCCCAATGGCATTGGCTCCTGTCTTAATTAAATTTGTAACATCATAAGTTTGGTATTGCAAACGCGTTGAATAACTTGTCCAACCTGGCGTTAAATAAGCATCTCCTACTCTTTGTCCATTAATTTGCGCTTCATACATACCATGTGCTGTAATATTTGCAATTGCCGACACTAGTTTCTTAGTTGCAGCAAATTGTTTTCTAAAAATAGGACTCGGGCGATTAGAAGCTTCTACAAATCCTGGTACTATCCATTTGGCTTGCCAATCTGAAACAGATAATAAAGCTGTTTGAAAAGAATTTGAAGCACTCCACTCGGAAGCAGTTCCTTGGTTGTCCCAAACCCTTACCTGCCAATTGTATTTTGTATTTGATGAAAGTTTAGGGCCTGCATAATCAATATACACCGACTGATTAGAGTTTACTTTATCAGAACTCCAAACTAATTTCTTTGCTTCTGTTATTTTTATTTCATAAGCAGTTTGACTTGTATTTCTTTTAGCAGACTCTATAGCCCAACTAAATCTAGGACTTGCCATATCCAAACCAATAGGATTGGTTTTATTTTCTGTTAGCAGGCTGGTTACTTTCACCTGCGAGATAGCAGTCATAAAAATAAGCAGTAAGCTTGTTACTAAAATTGATTTTTTCATAGTTATATATTTAATAATGTACGGTTTAGATTAGTTTAGATTAGATTAGTTTAGATTAATTTAATTTAGTTAAGATTAATTTAGATAATATAGGTTTGATTTAATAGTATTTCTTAAGTTTATTAACTTTTATAGTATTCCCTTTTCGTTTGTTTTTGTAGAATAATATTGTAAAGAAATTAAATTATTAGGAATGGCTTCTGTATTCCATTTTTCATGCACCGCCAATGCTGCCCCCAAGGAGGAGGCCTGTGGTATAGCCGCTGCGAAAACTTCGTACTCACTATAAGATCTAGCCAACATATTCATAAAAATTTCGTTATTGCTAAAACCTCCATCAACAAAAATGCGTTTCACTTGGGTGTTAGCAAGAATTAAGTTAGTGCTTATTATTTGTTTTCTTACAAGCCTGGCCACTAAATTATGATAGGCGGTTTCAAAATCCTTAAAGCATGATAAGTCTTCAATAGTAAAATTTTCATCTATATGAAATAACTTATTATAATGTATTGTAGAGAAGTATTCAGCTGGCTTATTAAAATAGGTATTCAAAGCCTCCACCCCTAGCTCATGTTCTTTACCACTAAATACACGCGAGGCTTTCACAGGCCTGCCAGCAAAAGATAAATAACACAAACTATCTTGTGTTAATTCACTTGTTGTTAAAGCAGTTTCATTAAAAGGATGTAAGCTAATACACCAGGTACCAGTTGAAATAAGCAGAAAGGGTTCATGAAAAGAACTTAGATAAGGAATTAAAGCAGCAGAGCTATCGTGCAAACCCACTGCGCTTTTCAAGGCAGGGAAAAGTTTATCCAATCCTTCCTCCTTTACCCAATGATGGTAACCATGATTTTCAAAATTCCATAACATGGTATGGCAACCAATACTTGTAATATCTGATGCTAATTCACCTGTAACTAAATAATGAATATATTGAGGTAAGTGTAAAGCCCAGTTCATTTTTTGAAATAGTTCAGGCTTCTCTTTTTTTATTCGATATAACTGCAGACCTGCATTTAAATTACCTAAATAAGGCGAGGCAGTAGTTAATGAAATCTCGTCTAAAGAGCCATATTTATTTTCAAAAGAATTTTTAGTGGCTTCTTGAAAAGGTTTTAAATAATTATATAAAGGTTCTATTAGCTCTCCTTTTTCATTTAAATAAACTAAACTTGCTCCATAGGCAGCATAATGAATAGCTTTAATTATATACGCCGACTCTTTTTTGAGTGTGTCTAAAGAAGATAGTACCCAATTAGATAGTGCCAATATATCTTCGCAAGGAAAACCATCTTCGTCTTTTAGCTCAGTAATTTGAGTGCTTAATTCATATACTACCTTATAAGCTTCATTGAATACAAAAAGCTTTTTATTGGTTTTACCAATATCGAATATTAATATAACAGGGATAGGATGCATGAATTAAGAAGTCAAGGTTTAATTTTATTCAAAGAGGTAATCTATTACTTATTAATATTACAATCCTGTAGCAATGGTATTTGTCCCTCTTTCTTTGATCAAAGCCTCTCTTATTTTATTTTGCCTAAAATAAGCAATAGGATCTAATGCAGCCCCTGCTCTTAATCTTGCTTCTGCTACAATGGCTCTCACATCGGTTCTAAAAGTACTTTGTAAAATTTCTTGGGCTGCCACTACATCATTTTGTTCTTGTGCTTTATTTAAATTAATTCTATCTACCAGTAATGCCTGTGCATACGAAATCATAATGGCTTCAATAGATTGTATTAAATCTTCTAAGGGGTCTTTTACATTATGGCTTGCATCAATCATCCAACCTAGGTCGGTAGCATGATTCATTCCTCTTGCATCCATACCTTCTATCAATTCATTAAATATTAAAAATAGTTGATAGGGCTTGATGCTTCCTACTGTTAAATCGTCATCGCCGTATTTACTATCGTTAAAATGAAAACCTGCTAATTTTTTTTCCATTAATAAAAGCGCCACAATTTGTTCAATATTAGCATTAGGTAAATGATGTCCTAAATCCACTAATGTAAATGCTTTAGGGCCCAACTTATTCGCATATAATAAAGACTGACCCCAATCGCCCACTGTCATGGAATAAAAATTAGGCTCAAAAGCCTTGTATTCCACAAAAACTTTCCAGTCAGCTGGTAATGCTGCATAAATTTCTTGCAAACCTTCTAATGTGTTTTGAAAAGCTTTTCTAAAATTCAATTGTCCAGGGAAACAACTTCCATCACTTAACCAAACTGTTAATGCTTTAGAGCCTAACTCAACACCATGTTTGATTACTTCTATATTATGTTCAATGGCTTGTTGGCGAATAGCTTTATTGGTATTTTGAAGGGAACCAAACTTATAACTTAATGCCTGCCCTTTTTGATCCTGAAAAGTATTCGAGTTCATGGCATCAAATTTCAAATTCAAATCGGAAGCTAAATTTTTAATAGCTGCATAATTGGAGGGTATGTCCCAAGGAATATGTAAAGAAATGGCACCACTTGAATTATTCAATGCATGCAAGATCCCTACATCTTCCATTTTTTGTTCCAAGTTACCTGGCTCCCCGGCTCCAGAGAATCGAGCAAAACGCGTACCCCCTGTACCCAAGGCCCAACTAGGTATGGCCACATTGAAGTCCATCAATTTTTGAATGATCAATTCTACATTAGGTATTTCGGATTTTGCAAAATCAAATCTGTTTTGATGTGCTTTTTGTAAATCACTATTGTGTTGATCTATTTGTTTTTTATCAATTCTCATCTTTTATTTTTTTATCTAGTTTGAACATTAAAATAATAAGTAACTAGTACTAATTAAAAAGTAGTGGATTATTTTTAGGGCAAAT
>CANCRC010000010.1 GCA_947380435.1 Chitinophagaceae bacterium | reverse complement strand
TCACTATGTAAATAAGAAACCCTTTAGATAGATAGCTGCAGACCATCATAGGCAAGCCTAATACCCGCTGGTAAACTAGCTTCCACCTCATCATGTAATCCAATTTGATGACTGAAATGAGTGAAATAAACTTTAGGTATATCTAAACTAGCCACTACGGCTAAGGCCTGCTCTAAATTATAATGAGTGGGATGTGTTTGTTTTCTTAAAGCATTTAAAAATAAAACCTTCGATTCCTTTATTTTTTCCATTTCTGTGGCTGGAATAAAATTTGCATCGGTGATATAGGTAAAATCACCTATTCGAAAACCTAGTACAGGCATATCTCTGTGCATAACATGAATAGGTGTAAAAGGAATATCTCCGATAAGGAAAGGTTCTTTATCAATAGTGTGTAAAATCATTTCAGGCAGTCCTGCATCTTTATCTTTTTCAAAAGCATAATAGAAGTCTCTTTTGATAGCCACTTGCGTTAATTCATTGGCGTAAATATTCATTGACTTTTGAGAAAAGAAATTAAAGGGCCTTATATCATCTAAGCCAGCATAATGATCGCGATGAGGATGCGTAAACACCACTGCATCAATATGGGTTGTGTTTGTTCTGAGCATTTGATACCTGAAATCGGGTGTGGTATCTATTACTACTGTCGTAGTGGAAGAGCTTATCTTAATACTGGTTCTTAATCGTTTATTTTTAGGGTCACTGGAAGTACATACCTCACAATCACATCCTATTAAAGGAACGCCTGTACTTGTTCCTGACCCTAAAATAGTAATATCAAACAAAGTAAATAATTTAAGCCGTTGTGACTTCTCTGTTAGCTTCTGTTAAGGATAGCTTTTGTACTTCTGTATAAAGCTTTTGAGACTCATGCGTTAATTTATCAAATTGAATATCTAAAACAGGAATTAACTCCAATAAAGTATTAATTCTTGCTTCTAAGTTTAAGAACTTATTCAAGACCACAATTCTTTTAGCTTCTAATAAACACCAGCCACTTTGAAAATTGCCTCTTTCGTATCGAACCACGAATTCTGATTCACCTAAAATGTCTTCTAATTTGTCTAAAGTAGTTTGGGTCAATTTCATAGTAAGTATTGATTTATAGGATAATACGTCGCTAACAAAGGTAGTTTTTTGTATAATTACTGTTTTAAATAAGCGCTAGGAGTTATTCACATTTCGTACCTTTGTGAACACAATTTAACTATGGCTTTTACACACCGAAAAATTATTAATGACCCCGTACATGGTTTTATTACCATCAACGATCCATTCATATTTGATCTTATTGCGCACCCTTATTATCAAAGGCTAAGAAGAATTCAACAAATGGCTTTGGCGCAGTTGGTCTACCCAGGCGCGGTGCATACCAGATTGCATCATTCTTTAGGCGCTTATCATTTAATGTGTATTGCGATTGCTGAATTAAAAGATAAAGGCATTGAGATTACCAACGAAGAAGCACAAGCAGCAAAAGCAGCCATCTTACTTCACGATATTGGACATGGTCCTTTTTCACATGCACTTGAAAATGTTTTATTAAAAGGCGTAAGTCACGAGGACCTCTCTTTATTAATCATGCATAAAATTAATGAAGGCCCTGAAGAAAAATTAAAAGGCAAATTAGATCTAGCCATTCAAATTTTTACCAATCAATATCCTAAAAAGTTTTTACACCAATTAATTAGCGGACAGTTGGATGTGGACCGCTTAGATTATCTTTCTCGTGATAGTTTTTTCACAGGCGTTAGCGAAGGCGTAGTAGGTTATGAAAGAATTTTAAAAATGCTTACTGTTCACAACAATGAATTAGTAGTGGAAGAAAAAGGCATTAATAGTGTAGAGAAATTTCTTTTATCAAGGCGCTTAATGTACTGGCAAGTATACCAACACAAAACAGTAATTGCTTCGGAAAAGATGTTGGTCAAAATTGTAGAACGCGCCCAATATTTATACCAACAAAATGACCAAGCTGTAAAAACTTCAGAAGTGCTGAATTATTTTTTAGGCGAGTTTTCAGGAAAGTTGGCGGAGATAAATTTATCCTACTATTGCCAATTAGACGATACCGATATTTTATATGCTATCAAAAAGTGGCAACACCATAGTGACCCTGTTTTATCTTTATTATGTCAAAGGCTATTAATTAGAAAAGGATTCAAATGCAGCTTACAATCGAATGCTATTTCTCCAGAACAATGGGAAACTGCTTTTGCCCAAACAAAGGCCGCCTTTCCTTTCAGTGATGAAGACTTATCTTATTTATGCTTCAAAGGAACCGCTTCCAATACCTTATATAAAGAAGATGTAGAAACCATTAAAATATTGCTTAAAACCGGTGAAGTAAGTAGTATTTCTAAAATTCAAGACGCTATCATTAATGAAAGTCTTTCCGCACCCGTTAAAAAATTTTACATTTGCTTATTAAAGGCATAACCCCCTCATTTAAATAATACCCTATGCTTTCATTTACCGCCCAACAGATTGCTTTACTCATTCAAGGAAAAATTGAAGGAGACGCGGCAGCTGTGGTAACACAGTTTGGTAAAATTGAGTCGGCCATGCCTGGGGAAATTTCTTTTTTAGCCAATCCAAAATACGAGGACTTTATATACAGCACGAAGGCTTCTATTATTATCATTAATGAATCACTGGTCCTAAAAAAGAAGATAGCCGCTACTTTAATTAGAGTGCCTGATGCCTATGCCGCTTTTGCTACTTTATTAACGAAGTATCAAGAAATGAAAAATGAAAATTTAGTAGGCATTCAAACGCCTTCCTATATAGCAGCTTCAGCCAAGCTAGGTGAACAAAATTTTGTAGCTGCCTTCGCCTACATTGGTGAAAATGTACAAACTGGAAAGAATGTAAAAATATTTCCTGGTGCAGTCATTGGAGAAAATGTAAAAATAGGTAACAACGTCACTGTACATGCTGGTGTTATTATTTATTCTGACTGTGTGCTGGGTAATAATATTACGATACATTCTGGATCCATTATTGGAAGCGATGGTTTTGGATTCGCTCCTAAAGCAGATGGTTCTTATCAAAAAATTCCTCAGCTAGGCAATGTGATTATTGAAGACGATGTTGAAATAGGTTCGAATACTACAGTGGATAGAGCAACCATTGGATCAACCATCATTAAAAAAGGAGTGAAACTTGATAACTTAATTCAAATTGCACATAATGTTGAAATAGGAGAAAATACAGTCATTGCTGCTCAAGTGGGCATTAGTGGTAGCACTAAGCTTGGGAAAGGTATTATGATGGGTGGACAGGCTGGTACCATTGGGCACTTAACCATCGCCGATGGAATTAAAGTAGCCGCTAGAGCAGGCATTACCAAGGACTTCAAAGAAGCTGGTATTACCCTTTCGGGCTACCCTGCCGGGGAGCAATCGGCCGCTTTAAGGTCTCAAGTACACCAGAAAAACCTGCCTGCGCTTGAAAAAAGAGTTAAAGAATTGGAAATAATGGTCCAACAACTGTCTCAAAAAGGTTAAATCAGCTAATTTTGCTGAATATCACCACTTTAAGTAGGTGATGCATTAAACAATATACGCATGGATCAACATTTTAATCCCGACAAACAACATACTATACTAAAGAGTATTAGTATTAGTGGAACTGGATTACATACTGGGGTTTTAGTAGAAATGACTTTGAATCCGGCCAATCCAGGTTTTGGTTATCAATTTCAAAGAACCGATTTACCCAACCAACCTATTATTAAAGCTGACTGCGATTTAGTAACCGATACAAGTAGAGGTACCACTTTACAAGTGGGTGATGCCAAAGTAAGTACCGTAGAACATATTCTAGCTGCCTTAGTAGGTTTAGGTATTGACAACTGTTTGATACAAGTGAACGGACCAGAAATTCCCATTATTGACGGAAGCTCCTCTCCTTTTATTGAGATCATCGAAAACGCAGGAGTAGTAGAACAAGATGCAGCGAAAGCTTGGTATAGTATTGATGAAAATATTTTCCACTACGATGATGCGAAGCGTGTGGAGATGGTAGCACTTCCTGCACTCGATTATCAAATTACTACTTTAATAGATTTTAATAGTCCGGTTTTAGGAACACAACATGCTGCGTTAAGAACTATTAAAGAATTTAAATCTGAGATTGCGCCTTGCAGAACATTTTGTTTTTTACATGAACTAGAAGCTTTATTAAAAAATGATTTAATTAAAGGTGGCGATATTAACAACGCTATTGTGGTGGTAGACCAGCCTGTTTCTGAACAAGAGATGAGCCGTTTAGCCAAAGTTTTTAAAAGAGATAAGATTGAAGTAAAAAGCGAAGGCTATTTAAATAATCTAGAATTAAGATTCCCTAATGAACCTGCAAGACATAAATTATTAGATGTAGTGGGAGACTTAGCTTTAACGGGTTATCCTATTAAAGCCCGCATTATTGCTAATAGACCAGGACATAGCAGCAATGTTGAGTTTGCTAAAAAAATTAAGCAGTACATCAAAAAAAATAAGCACGTAAAAGATGTACCTGTTTATGATCCTACGGCTACGCCTGTATTTTGTTTAGAGCAAATAGAAAAAACTTTACCCCATCGTCATCCGTTTTTATTTGTAGATAAAATCATTGAATTAACCGACACCGTAATTGTAGGTGTAAAAAATGTAACCTTCAACGAATGGTTTTTCCCTGGACATTTTCCAGGCAATCCTGTTATGCCAGGTGTATTACAAATTGAAGCGCTTGCACAAACAGGCGGTATACTTTGTATTAACGCCATGCCAAAAGGAGAATATGATACTTATTTTTTAAAGATTGATAATTGCAAGTTTAAGCAAATGGTAAGACCAGGTGATACCATGTTATTAAAAATGGAATTAACCAGTCCTATTAGAAGAGGTATTTGTGAAATGCGTGGTACGGTATATGTAGGTGGAAAAGTAACTACAGAAGCAGACCTTGTCGCACAAGTAATAAAAAGAGTAGATAAATAATTGAACCCCCTAGCATAACTATGACACATCCGTTTACCTATATTGATCCGAATGCACAAATTGCATCCAATGTTAAGATTGATCCTTTTACCGTTATTCACGGTGAGGTAACTATTGGAGAAGGTACTTGGATTGGAAGTTCAGTGACCATTATGAATGGTACAAAAATTGGAAAAAATTGTCGCATTTTCCCTGGCGCTGTTATTGGTGCCGACCCACAAGATTTAAAATTTAATGGAGAAAAAACAACAGTAGAAATTGGAGACAACACTACTATTCGTGAATTTGTTACCATTAATAGAGGTACTTCAGACAGATGGATTACCAAAGTAGGTAACAACTGTTTAATTATGGCCTATAGTCATATTGCACACGATTGTATTATTGGCAACCATTGTATATTAAGCAATAGCGTACAAATTGCAGGCCATGTTACCTTAGGTGACTATGCTTGGATTGCAGGTGTGAGTGCCGTGCATCAGTTTGTAAATATTGGACAACATGCTTATATCGCTGGAGGTAGCTTGGTAAGTAAAGATGTACCTCCTTATATTAAAGCTGTAAGAAATCCATTAAGTTATGGAGGCGTGAATAGTGTAGGTTTAAAAAGAAGAGGTTTTGATTTAGAAAAAATTAACCACATACTTGATATATACCGTTATATATTTAATAAAGGAATGAATACCACGCAAGCACTAGAATTTATTGAAGAAGAAATTCCAGCGACCGATGAGCGTGATGAAATTGTAACCTTTATTCGCGATAGCGGCAGAGGCGTTATTAAAAGATTTGGCAAAGGAGTGGTGGAAGAAGATTAATCATTTATGCAAATAAGCCTAGAACAAGCCTGCAAACGATTTAATAAAGAATGGATTTTTAAAAATCTTGATTTTCAATTTGAAGCAGGCAAGCATTATGCACTAGTAGGCAACAATGGTTCTGGAAAAAGTACTTTACTACAAATTATTGCGGGTTATAGCAGTCTTACTAAGGGTAAGATATCATGGACTCCTTTTGACGCCGTTAATATCTACCAGCAAATAAGTTTTGCAGCCCCCTATTTAGAATTAGTAGAAGAATTTACCGCCACAGAACAATTTGAATTTCAAGCTCAATTTAAATCCATTCAAAAACAGTTGAGTTATGAAAAAATACTGGAGCTCATTGGTTTAAAAAATGCAGCGCATAAACAAATTCGTTATTATAGTAGTGGTATGAAACAGCGATTAAAATTAGCACTTGCTATTTTTTCCGACTGCCCTATTTTATTATTAGACGAGCCCTGCAGTAATTTAGATAAAGAAGGCTATGCCTTATATGATACCTTGATTAAAGAGTATGCTATGCATAAATTAATTATTGTGGGCAGCAATGATCCAGCAGAATATCATTTCTGTAAAGCGCAAGTAAATCTAATGGACTATAAGCTAGCTTAGCTTCTGCTAGCAATGATCAAATTCAGATCGGTAAATTTCAAATCAAATTTTGCACTAATATACAAGTCGGTTAAAGCCCCTTTGTATAAATAAATGCCTTCTCTTAAATGTGCTTGTTGCCAAATAATTTCAGCAAGGCCTCCTTGATCCCCTATTTGTACTAATAAAGGCATAAGTACATTACTAATGGCCTGGCTAGCGGTACGCGCAAAGCCACTAGGAATATTCGGCACACCATAATGAAGTACATTATGTTTAATGACAATCGGATTTTCATGATTGGTTAACTCACTGGTTTCAAAACATCCGCCTCTGTCAATGGCTACATCTATAATAATACTACCTGGGCGCATCGCAGCCACCATTTCTTCTGTTACTACAATGGGCGCTCTTCCAAAATCATTTCTTAAAGCCCCTACTGCTACTTCACAAGTTTTAAGTTGCTTAGCTAAAATTTTTGGCTCTAATACACTTGTCCAAACTCTTTGTCCTAAATTATTTTGAAGCCTTTGTAATCTTGAAACATTATTATCAAACACTTTCACACTGGCTCCTAAGGCTAATGCATTTCTTGTGGCAAATTCTCCAATAATATCGGCGCCAATAATCACCACCTTGGTGGGTGGCACACCACTAACACCTCCTAATAAAATACCCTTACCTTGATTAAAATTACTTAAGTACTGACCTGCAATTAACATCACAGCACTTCCTGTAATCTCTCCCATACTTCTTAGAATAGGATAGTTTTGATTTTCATCTTTTATATTTTCAATAGCTAATGCAGTAATTTTTTTAGCCATCAACTGTTCCATTAATTCTTTTTTCACCGCTGTTAAATGCAAGGGAGAAATAATAGTTTGATGCATTTGCAAATAAGGTAAATCAGCTTCTACGGGTGGTGCTGTTTTTACGAGTATGGGGCATTTATATACTGCTTCTTTATCTACTACAATTTGTGCACCTGCTTCTGAATAATCATTGTCTGAATACCTGCTACCCTCTGCTGCATTCGATTGCATGAGTACTTCATGCCCATTGGCCACCAGCACACTTACTGCTTCTGGAATCAATCCAATTCTATTTTCTTGAAAAGCGGTTTCTTTAGGAATACCTATTAATAAGGGCTTACTTTTTTGAGGAATATCTAATACCTCTTCCTGTGTTTCATAGGAAAATGCACTATGTATTTGTGGTTTGATACTACTCATTCTAAAAAATATTTTTATGAAGGTATAAAAATCCTTCTATGTTCAGGATCTAAAATTTCAATTTGAAAGACTTGGGTATCTTCTGGAAGTAGGCCCTTGGCGTTTTCTGGCCATTCTATAAAACAAAGGTCGGCCTCTTCAAAAGCAGCTTCTATGCCCGTTCTGAGGGCTTCCTTCTCGTCTTGGATACGATACCAGTCCATATGAAAAACTAATTTACCCGCCGCATCATACTGGTTCATAATGGCAAAAGTGGGGCTGGTAACATGGTCGGTAATGCCCATTTCTTTACAAATAGCAGCTATCAGGGTAGTCTTCCCCGCACCCATGGGCGCTTGAAAAGCCCAGATAGGCTTTTGACCATAAGCCTTTAAGAGGGCCCCTGCCACCTGACTTAGTTCGCTTAAAGAATAGCTCATTTCCATGGGGCAAAGATAGGCAAGAATAGAATCTCTACTAGCGTATTAATGCTTTAAAATAAGCTAAAATGTCTTCGTACCTTTAGGGTGAAAATCAAGGATATGGAATCAGTTCAGTGGAAGGTAGACGGAATGAGTTGCACCAATTGCGCATTATCTATACATAAATATTTACAAGCGAGTGGCATCACAGAACCTAAGGTAAGTTTTATGGAAGGAGAAGTGCAGTTTGAAATGCCTTCTGAAATAAAAAAAGAAACATTAATAAAGGGCATACAAAAACTAGGCTACAAAGTGAGAGGGCAGGAAGAAAAGCAAACTAAAAAATGGTTGGATAATAATAGAGACCGCGCACTTTTTTCTTTTTTGTTTACAGCTCCTTTAGTGCTGCATATGCTTCCAGGTGTGCATATACATTTTTTGATGAAACCCTATGTTCAACTTGCTTTTACCTTACCCGTTTTTATTATAGGCATGTCTTATTTTGGAAAAAGTGCTTGGTATAGTATTACGCAGGGCATTCCTAATATGAATGTACTTGTAGCCATTGGCGCACTCGCTTCTTTTGGTTATAGTTTATATGGAACCCTCATTGGACAAGGCGCCTTATTCGCTTATTATGAAACGACGGCCACCATTATTACTTTAGTATTTTTTGGTAATTATTTAGAAGATGCTTCAGTACAATCTACACAACGCGCCTTAAAAGATTTAGTAAAAGCGCAAAAAGTAATGGCCAATATGATTGTCTTTGATGAAAACCATAAAGAAATAATTTTTAATGTAGAGAGTACAAGTTTAAAAGTGGGTGATATTATTTTAGTGAATGCAGGGGAAACCATTCCCATGGATAGTAAAATTTTATGGGGAGAGGCCAGTGTGAATGAAAGCATTGTGACTGGAGAAAGTGTACCTGTGTTTAGAAAAATGCATGATATATTATTAGGAGGCAGTACTATTGAAAACGGAACCATTAAAGCCTATGTCACTGCCGTGGGCGACGATACAGTGCTTGCCAATATTTTAAAAATGGTAAAGGCAGCGCAAGGCGAAAAGCCGCCTGTACAAATTTTAGCCGATAAAATTAGTGCCATTTTTGTGCCCTTGGTTTTAGGCATTGCCCTACTTACACTTATAGGCAACTTTATTTTAACCGATATTGGATTTGGGGCTAGTATGCTAAGAGCCATTGCTGTACTTGTAATTTCTTGCCCCTGCGCCATGGGCTTGGCTACTCCTGCAGCGATTGCAGTGGGGCTTGGTAGAGGCGCCCGTAATGGAGTTTTATTTAAAAATGCAAAAAGTTTAGAAACATTTAAGGATATCAAACAAGTGGTATTTGATAAAACGGGCACTTTAACTACAGGCCATTTTGCCATTACGAATTTTAAAAAGGAAGAAGGCATCACAGAAAATGATTTTAAACAAATCGCGTATTCTTTAGAAAAATATTCTAACCACCCCATTGCGAAATGTATTAGCAGTCAATGGAAGAATAAAGAAGATATAAAATGGAAAACCATTGAAGAAGTAAAAGGAATGGGCATTCAAGCGACAGACAAAGAAGGCAATACATATTTTGCTGGTTCTTTTGCTACACTAAAAGAAATTAAAGCGGAGGATGGCCATAATATTTATATTCAAAAAAATAATATCCTCTTAGGTTGGATTGATGTGGCAGATGAGATTAGAATGGAAGCAAAAGAAATTATTGCCACCTTACATAAACAAGGTATTCATACTATATTATTAAGTGGTGATCGAAAAATAAAATGCGAACAAGTGGGCAAGGCCTTAGGCATTCAAGAAATTATTAGCGAACAAAGCCCTTCCGATAAATTAAATAAATTAGAAGCGCTTACAAAAATAAGTCCCACTGCCATGGTAGGCGATGGTATTAACGACGCTCCTGCCTTGGCGAAAGCTACTATTGGTATTTCTTTAAGCAACGCTTCTCATATAGCCATACAAAGTGCTCAAGTTATTTTAATGAACCAAGGACTTAAGAATTTACCTATGGCCTTAGGACTAGGTAGAAGAACTTATGAAACCATTAAAGAAAATTTAGCCTGGGCATTCTCCTATAATATTATTGCCATCCCGTTGGCAGCCCTTGGCCTATTGGGTACTTGGGGGCCCACTTACGGAGCGCTTATAATGGGACTAAGCGATGTAGTACTAGCCATTAATTCATTAAGGTTATTTAAGAAAAAATTGGTCTAGCACTTTTGAAAACTGTACAAGAAATATTAAAACAGTATTGGGGCTATACTCAGTTCAGACCTCAGCAAGAAGAGGTCATAGAAGCAGTCTTAGAAGGTAAGGATGTACTTACCTTACTACCAACTGGTGCTGGCAAGTCTTTGTGTTTTCAAGTGCCTACCCTTTATCAAAATGGTATTTGCGTAATTATAAGTCCTTTAATTGCACTTATGCAAGACCAAGTAAAGGATTTAAAAGCTAAAAATATAACAGCCGTAAATTTAGGGGGTGAAATTAATTATGAACAGCAAGAAGCTATTTTAAATGATGCACTGGCGGGTAAGTATCAATTTATTTATCTCTCTCCAGAAAAATTAGCACAGAAATCTTTTCAAAATTTTTTACAAGCCCTGCCTATTAGCTTATTTGCCATTGATGAAGCGCATTGCATTTCACAATGGGGTTATGATTTTAGACCCTCCTACCGAAAACTGGATACCTTAAAAAAAATGTTTCCTTCCATTCCTATTTTAGCCATGACGGCGTCAGCCATACCCTTGGTGCAAGAAGATATTATCAAACAATTATTATTAAAGAACGCTTCAGTAATTAGTAGTTCTTTTTTAAGACCCAACTTATCTTACCGAGTTCATAAGGTAACTACTAAAATACATAGCCTTCGAAAACTCTTAGAAAATATAAAAGGCACTATAATAATTTACGCTAGTACGCGCAATAATGTAAGTCAATTAGCAAGGCTATTACAAGACTATGGCTACGCTGCTGGTGAGTACCATGCGGGTATGCCTTATATTACAAGACAAAAAGTGCAAGAAAATTGGATGAATAATAGTTTGCGTATAGTGGTGTGTACTAGCGCTTTTGGCATGGGTATTAATAAACCCGATGTGCGCGCTGTTATTCATTACGACTTACCCAATAGTATTGAACAATATTACCAAGAAGCAGGTCGTGCAGGAAGAGACGGCAAGCCCGCAGAAGCCATTTTGCTTTTTCAACAAAACGATTGGGATTATTGGCAAATGCTTCAAGAGAAAAAATATCCATCCATTGAGATTATTAAAAAAGTATACCAAGACTTAGCCGATTTTATTCAAGTGCCCATTGGCATAGGAGAAAAACAAGAATATCCTTTTGACTTTGAAAGTTTTTGTAGCATTTTTAAATGGGATAAAATAATTGCCCGCAATGCACTGCAGTGGATAGAACAAGAAGGCCATATAAAGTTTTCAGCAAGTTCTTTTAAACCCTCCCTAGTGCAAGTCATTGCCGATAGAAATACCATTGAAGAATTTGAGCAAGCAAATCCTATGGCAGGTGCTGTACTTCAATTAATTTTAAGAACATACGGAGGTATATTTGATAGCCCTCAGTTTATCAATGAAAAATTACTTGCTTCTCTATTACAAAGAGACATTGAATTTGTCCAAAAAAACTTATTGTTTTTAGCGCAGGTAGGTCAAATAAGCTTTGAACAAAAAGAGAGTCAACCTGTGGTGCAATTCTTATGGAATAGAACTGCCGCAGCCTTTATGAAAATAGACCTCGATAATTACCAGCTCAGAAAAAAGGCTTTTCAGCTACGCGTTAAACAGTTTACAGACTATATCTGGGCCCATGATATGGATTGCAGAAGCAGTTATTTAGCCGCTTATTTTGGAGAAAAAAATCCAAGTAAATGTAAAATATGCGACCTTTGTACTGGTAGTCAAAATAATACATTTTAACAATACATTATAACAGGTTCATTAAACAGCTTGTTTTTAACAAAAGATTGGAAATTAATATTTTGAACCAGGCATTGAATCATCGTTTCTTTACATAGATGCCGGTAAAACAATTGAATAGTAGCAATCATATAGCAATTATATAAAAGAATTAAAAGTATAAAAGAAAAAAATAATCAAATGGAAGACAAGAAAAAGTATAAGATTTTATTATGTGAGGATGATAGCAATTTAGGTTTAGTCTTAAAAAACTATTTAGAACTAGACGAATATGATGTGACCCTTGAAAGAGATGGCCGTTTAGGACTTGCTGCTTTTCAAAGAGAAAAATTTGACCTATGCTTACTAGATGTGATGATGCCCCATGTAGATGGTTTTACCTTGGCAGAAGAAATTAGAGACATAGACCCTGAAGTACCTTTATTCTTTTTAAGTGCTAAAACTTTAAAAGAAGATATTATACATGGCTATAAATTAGGAGCCGACGATTATATTACAAAGCCTTTTGATAGCGAAGTATTAATGTTAAAAATTAAAGCCATTATCAAAAGAAATGAAGAAGACAATAAAGTAAGTGATAATATTGAATTTCAATTAGGTAAATACCATTTTAATCCAAGATTAAGAGAATTAAAGATGGGAGAAATTACCCATGTACTTTCGCCTAAAGAAAATGAATTATTAAAAATGTTAGCTGAAAATATTAATGATTTACTTACCCGTGAAAAAGCATTAAAGAAAATTTGGGGTAGCGATACTTATTTTAATGGAAGAAGCATGGACGTATACATTGCTAAACTAAGAAAATACTTAAGAGAAGATGATCAAATTGAAATCGTTAACATTCATGGTAAAGGATTTAGATTAGTAGTATCTTAATTTAAAAAATAATTATTTATAAATTAGTTTTTATAAAATTTTATTTCATTTGATTAAAAAAGACCCGATAGCTTAAAGTTTATCGGGTCTTTTTTAATATTCAACTATATAATATTCAATTATCTAAATAATTCAGGGTTATTAGAAGCATGTCCTGAAGGGGGCTTCTTTCCTAAGTGTTTATAGGCCTTCTGTGTTACCTCTCTGCCTCTTGGGGTTCTTTGTAAAAAACCTTCTTGAATTAAGAAAGGCTCGTATACTTCTTCAATGGTGCCTGACTCCTCACCTACTGCAGTAGCAATAGTGCTAATACCTACAGGGCCTCCTTTGAATTTTTCAATAATGGCAAGTAGTATTCTATTATCCATTTCATCTAACCCGTGTTCATCTACATTCAATGCTTTTAAAGCATGTTGTGTAATGCCTATATCTACAATGCCATCGTTTAATACTTGTGCGAAATCACGTACACGCCTAAGTAATCCGTTTGCAATTCTGGGTGTACCTCTACTTCTTCTAGAAATTTCTCCTGCTGCTGCTGAATTAATATTTACATTTAAAATACCTGCACTTCTTAGAATTATTTTTTCAATTACAGTGGCGGGATAATATTCCAAACGAGACTTAATACCAAATCTTGAAAGTAATGGCGCCGTTAATAAACCACTTCTTGTAGTGGCACCCACTAAAGTGAAGGGATTTAAATTAATTTGAATACTTCTTGCATTGGGACCGCTGTCAATCATGATATCTATCTTATAGTCCTCCATGGCTGCATATAAGTATTCTTCCACCACCGTACTTAAGCGGTGTATCTCATCTATAAATAAAACATCATTGGGTTCTAGACTGGTTAATAAACCTGCCAAGTCGCTTGGCTTTTCAATCACAGGACCTGATGTCTCTTTTATTTGTACACCCATTTCATTGGCCACAATTCTACTTAAAGTAGTTTTTCCTAAACCTGGAGGGCCATGAAATAAAATATGATCCAAGGCTTCACCACGCATTTTAGCAGCCTTAATAAAAATGCTAATATTTTCAATAAGCTGTGGCTGTCCTGCAAATGCCTCCATCTCTTTGGGACGAATACTATTCTCAAACTCTTTGTCTAAAGAGTTGATTTCATTATTCGTATTATCTAAAAGTGGATTTGACATGCTTATTATTAAATATTAAATTACAATATTGACCATCTTGCCTTTTACAAATATGAGCTTTTTAATAGGTTTATCCTCCACCCATTTTTTAACCACTTCGTTGTCTAGTACTATAGCGCGCACTTCATCCTCACTGGCATCTAGGGCAATAAGTATATTGGCTCTTAATTTCCCATTAATACTAATAGGATACTCTTTCGCAGTCTCCATTACATACTGGGCATCAAAAACAGGGTAAGCCGCGTCTACCACTAAGCCTTTCATACCTAATACCTGCCATAATTCTTCTGCAAAATGCGGCGCATAGGGCGTTAATAAAATAACTAATGGAGAGAGAATTTCTTTTTTATGACAATTTAAATCGGCTAGTTCGTTCACGCAAATCATAAAGCTACTCACGGCTGTATTAAAACTATAACGCTCTGTATCTTCTTCAATTTTTTTAATGGCCTTATGTAATACTTTTAATTCTGCAGCAGTAGGCGCCTCATCCACCCAAACCTTTCCTTTGATTTCATCAAAAAATAAACGCCAGCATTTTTTTAAAAAACGGTGCACCCCTTCAATCCCTTTTGTATCCCATGGTTTACTTTGCTCCACCGGACCTAAAAACATTTCATACATTCTAAAAGTATCGGCGCCATATTTTTCTACTAAGTCATCAGGGTTTACGGTATTAAATTTCGACTTAGACATTTTTTCTACCTCTACCCCGCATATATATTTTCCGTCCTCTAAAATAAATTCAGCTTTTGCATAATCGGGTTTCCATTTTGTAAACGCTGCCGTATCTAACTCAACGCCGTCTACAATATTTACATCTACATGCAAGGCATCTACCTCATGCGCATGCTTTAATCCACTTGATACAAATTTTTGCGTACCTCTTATTCTATATACAAATCGAGAGCTACCTTGTATCATTCCCTGATTTAATAATTTCTTAAAGGGTTCATCAAAACCTATATGGCCTAAGTCAAATAAAACCTTGGTCCACATTCTGCTATAGAGTAAATGTCCAACTGCATGTTCTGTTCCTCCAATGTAAAGGTCTACCTGTCCCCAATAATCACTTGCTTTTCTACTACAGAACTCGGTATCATTGGCAGTATCCATATACCTTAAAAAATACCAACTACTTCCTGCAAATCCAGGCATGGTATTGGTTTCATAATGCTCTGCTTTCCAAGAAGCAATATTCGCCAAGGGGCCTTCGCCTTCTGGACCTGGTGAATAATTATCAACGGTGGGTAATAATAAAGGAAGTTCTTTTTCTGCTAAAGGATAAGCAATTCCGTCTTTCCATTTAATTGGGAAAGGCTCGCCCCAATAACGTTGTCTACTAAAAGCAGCATCGCGCATTCTATAATTAATCTTAGACTTGCCAATACCCATGGCCTCTAATTTTTGAGTCACAATAGCAATGGCCTTTTTTTGAACCATTCCATTTAGAAAATCGCTATTAGATAAAATACCTTCTTTGGTAGGGTTGGCTTCCTCTCCATTAAACGCGGCTCCAATAATATTGGTAATAGGAATATTAAAATGTTGCGCAAATTTAAAATCACGATCATCTCCACAAGGCACAGCCATGATGGCCCCAGTACCATAACCTGCTAATACATATTCAGAAATCCAAACCGGTATTAAGGCGTTATTAAAAGGGTTGGTTACATAAGCACCTGTAAAACATCCGGTAATTTTTTTCTCCGAAATACGTTCTCTCTCACTTCTGCTTTTTACATACCCAATATATTCAGCAACGGCTGCTTTATGTGTATTTGGCGTAATGCTTTCAATTAGCGTATGTTCAGGAGCTACCACCATGAAGTCCACCCCAAAAATAGTATCTGGTCTTGTGGTGTATACTTTTAAACTGCCTGCATGTCCTTGAATGGCAAAATCTATTTCAGCGCCCTCACTTCTACCAATCCAATTGGATTGCATTTCTTTCATGGCCTCACTAAACTGAATAGTGTCTAGCCCCGATAAAAGCCTATCTGCATATTCTGTAATTCTTAAATACCATTGACGTAATTTCTTTTTCTCTACAGGATGGCCTCCTCTTTCACTAAATCCGTTAATCACTTCATCATTAGCAAGCACTGTACCCAAGGCTGCACACCAATTCACTTCTCCATAACCACAGAAGGCCAAGCGGTATTGCATTAAAATAGTTTGCTTTTCTTTTTCTGAATACGCTTTCCAATCATTAGCTGTAAAAGAAAGACTAGCGTCGGCTGGGCAAATATGATTTGCATTGCCTTGCTTTTCAAAAGCAGTTTCTAGTATGTCAATGGGCCTTGCTTTTGACTGCTGTTTATCAAAATAGCTATTGAATAATTGTAAAAAAATCCACTGTGTCCATTTATAATAACTAGCATCACAAGTTTTCACTTCTCTATCCCAATCAAAACAAAATCCAATATTGTCTAATTGTTTTCTGAAATTATTAATATTATCATAAGTGCTTTTAGTAGGATGCACGCCATGTTCAATAGCATACTGTTCTGCGGGCAAACCAAATGCATCATAACCCATGGGATGTAAAACATTAAACCCTTTTAGTCTTTTATACCTGCTATAAATATCTGAAGCTATATAACCAAGAGGATGGCCTACATGCAAACCTGCGCCACTAGGATAAGGAAACATATCCAAAACATAAGCCTTAGGTTTCGTAGATTCATTACTTACCTTATACGCCTTTTTTTCCTGCCAAATAGTTTGCCACTTCTTTTCAATGGCTCTAAATTGATACTCCATTTCTTAATTTTCTTTAAAAAGGCAGAAAAACTAACAATTCTTTAACCAAATTTTGAGCCTGCTCCAATTTGAGTAAAAAATGTCCGAATTCACCCTCTGCAAATGTAAGCCATTAGCGTTCAAAACCCTACATTTGCAATGCGAACAAGTAAAAATTTAATGCTATGTCTTCTACTGGAACTTCAGCGCTGAAACGCAGCAAACCCAACTATATTTACAGTATTGTAGGGGTGGCCATTGTTTTGTTTATTATGGGCATTATGGGCTGGTTATTTTTAAACCTTCAGTCTATTGGGGACAGCTTTAAAGAGGATATTCGTATTAGCGTTTATGTAAGAACTTCTGATAAAAACACAGTAGGTGCCATACAGCAGTTTATAGCAAGCCAACCTTATGCTAAAAATGTAGAGTACATTAATAAAGAAAAGGCGAAGGCTATTTGGAATAAAGAAAATAATGAAGACTGGGCTAAAATTTTAGATTCTAATCCCCTTCCTGAAAGTGTCGATTTTTTTGCGAAAGCCGATTATGTAAATACAGATAGCCTAACCAAAATTACAGCCGCTATTGAATCTGCATTCAGTAAAGATGTAGCGGATATTCAATATCCAAAAAGCTTAGTGACTAACTTAAATGAAAGAGCTACTAAAATTGGAGTCATTTTTTTAGTAATGTCCATTATACTTTGCATTATTGTAATAATTAGTATTGATAACACCATTCGCTTAGCTATGTTTAGCAATCGCTTTTTAATTAAGACCATGCAAATGGTGGGTGCGACCCGTAATTTTATATCAAAGCCTTTGTTAATTCGTGCATTATTAAATGGTTTAATTAGCGCTTTTATAGCCATCTTCCTTTTATTTGGATTAATCGAATGGGCCACCACTCAGTTTCCTCAAATAGGCATGCTGCAAGGCATAAGTAATAGTTTAATTTTATTTGGAGGCCTTATATTACTAGGTGTGGGTATTTCGGTATTTAGTACTTATCGCAGCGTACTAAAATATTTAAAAATGAAATTGGACGAATTATATTAATAAGTATAAGAATTTTTTATAAAAATTATTCAAAATAAAATTTGAAATCATGAGTCAGAAAGAAAAAACTAAATCACTTCAATTCTTTGGTAAATCTAATTACACTTGGATGCTTATTGGAGCAGCTTTAATAGTAATAGGCATGTTCTTAATGTCTGGCGGCAAAAGTGCCGATCCAAATGTGTTTAATGAAAATGAAGTGTATAGCTTTAGAAGAATTACCTTAGCGCCTATTGTGATTATCGCAGGCTTTATTGTAGAAATTTACGCGATTTTCAAAAAAGCATAAGAATGAATACTTTACAATCTATTATTATAGCCATTATTGAGGGTATTACCGAGTTCTTACCTATATCAAGTACTGCGCACATGAAATTTGCCAATCCTTTTTTAGGCATTGAAAGCAGCCCCTTTGTAGACTTATTTGAAATAGTCATTCAACTAGCAGCCATTGCATCGGTGGTGGTTATTTATAGAAAAAAGTTTTTCGATTTTAAACATTACAGCTTCTATATTAAATTAATTATTGCAGTCATTCCTGCTTTAATATTCGGAGCTGCCCTAAAAAAACATATCGATGCTGCTTTAGGTAATTTATGGGTCATTGCCATTGTCATGGTAGCAGGCGGTGTATTACTATTATTCATTGATAGGTTTTTTGCAAAAGCAGAGGCTTCAAAAAATCAAGCCTCAGATCAAATATCCGATCAAGAAGATGTCACTTATAAAAAATCTTTTATCATTGGTTGCTTTCAGGTCTTATCTATTTTATTTCCAGGACTAAGCAGAAGTGCTGCAACTATTATTGGTGGAATGAGTCAACAATTAAATAAAAAAACAGCTTTAGAATTTTCTTTTTTCTTAGCGGTACCTACCATGCTAGCCGCTTCTGCGAAAAGTACTTTAGATGTTTATAAAACCAACCCGGAAGTTTTTGGACAAGAGAACCTCATAACATTATTGATTGGTGCAGTAGTAGCATTTATAGTGGCTTTATTAAGTGTACAATTTTTTATGCGTATTGTAGAAAAAAGAGGCTTTGCCCCTTTTGGATGGTACCGTATTGTACTAGGGCTGAGCATCTTAGGGCTTTTATACACCCATTATCTTAACTAAATATCACCTATAGGAGAGTTCCACAATTATTAGTATTTTTAAAACACTAAATAATTGCTAATGCAAACAGCTTCAAAAAAAGTAGTGAACGGTTGGGCCATGTATGACTGGGCCAATAGTGTATATAACCTTGTTATTACTTCAACTATATTTCCTGCTTATTACGAAGCAGTCACTGGCGATGGCAATGAAAATACTTTAATTGATAAAATTAAAATTGGCAATTATGAATTTTCAAACACGGCGCTCTATAATTATATTTTAGCCATTGCCTTTGTCATTGTAGCTATTCTCTCTCCTATTCTTTCTTCCATTGCCGATTATAGAGGTAATAAAAAACAATTTCTACGTTTCTTTTGTACCATGGGATCTTTAGCCTGCGCCTCCTTATACTTTTTTGATAGCAATCATATTATAGGTGGTTTATTCTCGGTCATTATTGCCTGTGTTGGTTTCTGGGCCAGTTTAGTATTCTACAATTCTTATTTACCAGAAATTGCAGCACCAGAGGACCGCGACCGTATTAGTGCCAAAGGTTTTATGATGGGCTATATTGGATCAGTACTATTACAACTTATATGTTTTGTTTTTGTATTGAAACCTGAACTATTTGGTATTACCGTGGGCAAGGCTTCTCAAATATCATTTTTACTAGTAGGTATTTGGTGGATGGGATTTGGTTGGTTGTCTATTTCAAAACTACCTGAAGGAAGAGGTGTCAAAGGCGCACATACTAAAAACTTAATTACCCAAGGCTATAAAGAATTGCATAAAGTATGGATTGAATTAAAAGAACTACCCGTACTCAAAAGGTTTCTTCTTTCTTTTTTCTTTTATAATATGGGTGTGCAAACTGTAATGTTAGCCGCCACCTTGTATGGAAAAAGTGAATTAAATATTCCTACCACTAATTTAATTTTAGCAATATTAATTATACAAATTGTAGCCATACCGGGCGCGCACTTAATGGCCAAGCTAGCTAGCAAGTGGGGTAATTTTAATACTATTATGATGGCCATTGTTATTTGGATTGGGGGTTGTATCATGGGCTATTATTTACCTAGAAATGCGGTGGTTCCTTTTTATACCTTAGCCATTGTAGTGGGCTTTGTAATGGGAGGTATTCAATCGGTAAGTAGAAGTACCTATTCCAAATTAATGCCAGAGACAGATGACACCACCAGTTATTTTAGCTTCTTTGATGTTACTGAAAAAATTGCCATAGTAATAGGTATGTTTAGTTTTGGTTTTATTAATGAAATTACTGGTTCACAAAGAAATTCGGTATTGGCCTTATGTATATTTTTTATCATCGGGCTAGTCTTGATGTATCGTACTTCAAAATTGAAAGGTCATGCAGGCATTTAGCGTAGAGACAGGAAAATTTAAATTAGATGGCGGTGCTATGTTTGGCGTGGTACCTAAATCAATATGGAATAAGTCCAACCCAGCCGATGAAAATAATTTATGTACTTGGGCATTAAGGTGCTTAGTCATTAAAGAAGATAATCGCATTATTTTAATAGATACAGGAATGGGTGATAAACAAGATGCTAAATTTTTCAGCCATTATCATCCTCATGAGACAGTTGCCTTAGCTGATGCACTTCAAAAAATAAATATAGGGGTAGAAGATATTACGGATGTATTATTAACGCATTTACATTTTGATCATGTGGGCGGTGCAATCACTAAAAATAATGATACATTAATTACCAGTTTTCCCAATGCTACTTATTGGGTAAGTGAAACACAATGGAATTTAGCCATGCATCCTAATAGAAGAGAGAAAGCTTCTTTTCTAAGTGAAAATATTATGCCTCTTAAAGAAAGTGGGCAACTTAAATTAATTACCCTACCCGCTTTTCAAAGTACTACTAGTTTGCAAGAAATTAAATTTACAAAGGCTATTAGCTGCTTAGTGGTGAATGGACATACTCAAGGCATGTTGCTACCTAAAATAAAAATGGGTAATGAAACCATTGTATACATGGCAGACTTACTTCCTTCCACCGGTCATATACCTCTACCCTATGTAATGGGTTATGATATGCAGCCCCTTGTTACCTTAGAAGAAAAAGAAAAGTTTTTAACAAACGCTCTTAGGGAAAATTATATACTATTTTTCGAACACGATGCAGTGAACGAATGCTGCCGTTTAATAGAAACGGAGAAAGGCATTAGAGCGGGTGCAAGCTTTACTTTAAAAGAAATTCTATAAACTTTAGGAAATAATTATTGATGGCAGGCTTTCAGAATAATTATAAAATGTACTTATGCAGTTTACTCATTGATTGCAAATAGGCTTGTTAATTCTTAACTAGTTCTATTAAAGAACTTAGAGGATACCTAATATTTTCATAGCCTACCATATCTACTTTAATACTACCCACAATAATGGGTGTTTCAATACGAACAGGTATATGATTCTCATCGTCAGTCACCCATATAGTCATTTTCTCACCTCCTTCAAACATACTACCCTTTAACAATAAGGGCGCTAATTTAATAACTTTAAACTTACCATACTTCGTGGTAATGACTTCTCTTCCCAAAAATTTAAAATAAGAAGGATATAAAGTTTTATCTAGAAAAAAATTAAGATAAATTTTATCATTAATGACCGCATTGGCATAATTATAGTTTCTGGCTGCATAAATAGCACTAACTACATCGTAAGTGCAATCAGCTGTTTTAAATGCCTCCTCAGCACTAGTAGCGATTTTCGATTTTTGATTAAACTTTATCAATTCTTTTTTATGAAAAGAGCCTTCATTAATTTGACGCATAAACTGATAAGGCAATAAGGTTTTAGCATCTACCACCGACTCATACTTATCTCTTACTTTAAATATCCAATCATATTTAACATTTGATTTGCCCAATGCAGTAAAAGTAAAAGCATCGTTATCATTCCAGTTAGTGGCTTGAATAGTAAAATCGGTTTTGCCTGCATTGACATAAAGGCCAATTACATTATAGTAAATGTTATAAGTAATTTTTTCACCGGCATAAAATGCAGTATTATTTAAATTACATAAACCTTTATCCTGAGGAGGCAATAATGAGAAAAAGGAGATGAAAAGCGATAAAAAATGCATAGTGCTTATTTACCTTTTAGGGGCAATGCAAAATTATTGCTTTATCCTGTAATTTAATAATAGTAAGGACCCTATTATAGCTGGTAGTAAAAAATTAACAGCCCATATAACGGTACTTATACAAATAAGCATTAGGCTATTCGCATAAATAGGGCTTAATAATAGTATAATAAGTTGCCCCCTAATGACTAAATCGGTTAAAGCAATAGCAGGTATAAGACTCAAACAAAAAAATAGTACCGATAAAGCTATCCAAAGCTCCAAACTAGGAATGGGTATATTAAAAATGCTCACTACCCAGGTATATTGAAGCATAAAAATGCAATACTTTAAAAAAGAAAACAAAACCAACTGAGCCTTGAGCTTACTGTGTATTTGTAGTATGGTTAATTTTTTTAACCAACCTGTAAAAGTACCAGGATGAAAATATATAAAGAAGGCGGCTGCCGCAATAATAGGTGCTACCCATTTTAACCAAGGAAAAAATGGGAGATTATAAAATACACCAATACTTCCAAAAAATAAAGTAATTAATAATTGAGCATAGGATGCCCAAGCCATTTGAGCCACTCCCTTTAACTTAGCGCCTGGGGCTAAGAATAAAATTCTTCCTACATAATCGCCTGTTCTCACTGGCGTAAAAAATGCAAAAGCCTGACCTACTAATACCGATTTAAAAGATTTTAAAATTGTAATAGGACTTAATTCAGCTAGTACCAATTTCCACTTAATGGCTTCCATTAAATAATTGAAAATAAATAATAGAATTAAAATAAACCATTGCGTAAAGCTAATGGTATAGAACTGTTGTTTAATTACTGCGCCAAATTGATTCAAATTTTCATTGCCAGCCACTTTATTATAAATAGCCACTGCACAAACAAGAAATAAAATAAAACCTACAGAATTATTACCGTAAGTTCTTAGTTTTTTAAATAGCTCTTTATTCATTGGGGTCAAAGTTCGGAATTTGCAATGATATATGTAACTTTATTGTACATGTCAAAAACACCCATTATTTTAGGAATTGATCCTGGTACCCAAATACTAGGCTTTGCTGTACTATCGGGAGGACCCAAGCCTGCCTTAATCACAATGGATGTTTTAAAAATGACCAAGGAAAAAGATATTTATGCAAGGCTTCAAATGATACATGCAAAAATTATCGAATTAATAGAAACTTACAAGCCCAGCCATTTTGCTATTGAAGCGCCCTTCTTTGGCAAGAATATACAAAGCATGCTGAAACTTGGTCGTGCACAAGGGGTAGCCATTGCAGCGGCCATGCATTTTAAAATTCCTGTCACTGAATATGCACCCAAAAAAGTAAAGCAATCCATTACGGGTAATGGGAATGCCGATAAAGAAATGATTTGGAAAATGCTAGAGCGTATTTTATCTATCAAAAAACAACCCAAATATTACGATGCCACCGATGCCTTAGGCGTAGCGCTCTGTCATCATTATCAAATTACTGGCTTACAAGTTCCTATTCCGAAAGTGGTCAAAGGAAAAAAGTCTTCTAAAAAATCAAATAGTTGGGACGCTTTTATTACAAAAAATCCTGGTAGGGTGAAAAGTAAATAGCTACATTTTTAGTAGAAGTGTAGTAGCAAAAAATACTTACTCATTAAAGCTTACTTACAATAGATGCCTGTATGGAAGTAAACTCTTCTTTTGTTAAAGAAAGTTTAGGCTGAGAGAATTCCATATCAGATGCCGTATTAATAGGTATTAAATGCAAATGCGCATGAGGCACTTCTAAACCTACTGTGACCATACCTACTCTATTACAAGCAAAGCTTTTTTCAATAGCAACCGCAATGGGTTTGGCAAATACCAGTAACTCACTTAAATAAGTATCGGGTACATCAAATATTTTATCTACCTCTATTTTGGGCACAATTAAAGTATGGCCTTTTTGCAAAGGGAAAATATCTAAAAACGCATAAAACTTTTCCGACTCCGCAATTGTATAAGAAGGAATATCGCCATTGATGATTTTTGTAAAAAGAGTCATGGCTTTTATTTATGTAAGAAAATAATTAGAAGATAATTAGACTGTAATATTGTCTACCATAAATTTCATCACACCATTAGGCGCTTGAATTTCTGCTAGCTCTCCTACTTTTTTACCAATTAATCCTTTTCCAATAGGTGAAGATGCAGAAATTTTACCCGCTTTTAAATCGGCTTCTTTTTCTCCTACCAATTGATAAGTTATTGTTTTTTTAGTCGCCTGGTTGGTAATAGTGACCTTGGTAAGTATGGTTACTTTACTTGTATCAATTGTACTTGTATCTACAATCTTAGCATTGGAAATAGCCGCTTCTAATTGCTTAATTTTTGCTTCTAACATTCCTTGTGCTTCTTTAGCAGAATCATATTCAGCATTTTCTTTCAAGTCTCCTTTTTCTCTCGCCTCTCCAATAGCTCTTGAAGCAGCCGGACGCTCTACCGACTTCATCTTTTGTAATTGCTCACGCATTTTATCAAAAGTATCTTGGGTGACATATACTGTAGTATCGCTCATATGCTTAGTTTAGTTATAAAAAAAATACAACGCCACATAAGTGAGGCGTTGCATGATACAAAGATATAAAATATTGCTTAAATGATGCCTAATTTTTCCAATACCAACTTAGACATTTTATAGTAGGCCTCGTGACTATAGCCTGCAATATGAGGCGTTATAATACAATTAGGGTGCATCATAAGTGCTTCTAAAACAGCCATTTCTTGGCCTGTATGAAGGCTAATGGGCTCTTTTTCTAGTACATCCAGGCCCACCCCCCTAATTTGCTTATTTTGAATGGCCGCTAATACAGCAGCAGTTTCCGTAACCGACCCTCTACAAGTACTTATAAAATAAGGCTTCTTTTTAAGCGCATTAAAAAAAGCAGCATTGGCATAATGATGGGTTAAACTAGTAAGAGGTAAATGCAAACTAATTACATCGGCATGCGCTTGAATCATTTCAAGTGTTGCCGCTTTTATTTGCGCTGTCTCAAATCCGGTTTTATAAATATCGTGTACTAATATTTCTACATCAAAGCCTGAAAGTAGTTTTGCAAAAGCAGATCCTGTATTTCCAAAACCAATGATGCCCACCGTTTTTCCAGTAAGTTCATCTGCCCTATTGGCATCACGAACCCATTTACCCTCTCTTACTTCTTTATAAGAACTATGAATACGGTTCATTAAACTTAATAATAAACCTAGTGTATGTTCCCCCACGGTGGTTCTATTACCTTCCGGACTACTTACACATACAATATTTTTACTAGCCGCCAATTCGGTATCTATTAATTCCATACCACTTCCAATACGTCCTATCCATTTTAGTTGATGGGCTTTTTCTAAAATAGCGGCATCTATTTTTAAACGCGTAGTTACAATTAAACCATGCGCTGTATTAATTTGTTTCATCAATTGCTCATAACTCATTGCTGGCTCATATTGAACAGTATAGCCTTTTTGCTGAAAGGTATCCAGTAAAAAAGGATGAACAGGTGCTGTAATTATTATTTTCAAAGCCATCTTATTCAATATGCATTTTAAAAGTTAAGGCCGCATAGTCTTCAAAGGTAAGATTCTCAGCTCTTTTAGTAAAAAGCGGATCTTGTAATTGCGCTGCACTAAAATAAGGCTTTAAAGGATTTCTTAACATTTTTCGCCTTTGTCCAAATGCCATTTTCACTATATGGAAAAATAATTTTTCAGAAACAAATTTCGGGAAATTATCTTTTCGCGTTAATTTAATCACACCACTCATTACTTTAGGGGGTGGTGTAAAAGCAGTCGGTGGCACATCAAATAAATAAGTCACATCATAAAATGCCTGTGTTAAAACACTTAAGATACCATATGCTTTTGAATTTGGCTTTGCCGCAATTCTTTCTGCCACTTCTTTTTGAAACATTCCCACCATCATGGGCACTTGCTCTTTCCACTCTAAAATTTTAAAAACAATTTGCGTAGAAATATTGTAAGGAAAGTTACCTGCCACTACAAACTCATTGTCAAAGGGTAGGGCTGCTTCCAAAATATCGGCTAGTATTAATTTGTCTTTTAGTTCGGGATATTCAGTACTTAAAAAAGCTACTTTTTCCCTGTCTAATTCAATGGCTTTAAATGACTCAGTAGGAATGTCTTGGATATACTTGGTTAAAGCCCCTGCCCCTGGGCCTACCTCTAATAACTGCTTAATGGGCTGCTCTAGCAATTCTGCCTGAATATCCTTACAAACTTGAGCGTCATTTAAAAAATGCTGCCCCAATGATTTTTTTAGCGTGTATTGCATGAGGCAAAGTTAGGTTTTTGTGCGTACTTTTACAGCCTAATCAAATGGATATGAACCCAGACATCAGAAAACCAATTATAGGCTTTACTTGCGGCGATTTAAACGGTATTGGCATTGAATTAATCATTAAATCGCTATCCGATAGCCGTATCCTAGATTTCATAGTGCCTGTGATTTTTGCTAATAATAAATCCATTAATTTCTATAGAAAAGGACTACCTGAATACGCTATCAATTTTGCTGCCGCTACCGACCTTTCTAAACTAAATACCAAGCAAGTAAACTTAGTGAACTGCTGGGAAGAAGAAGTAGAAATTACACCAGGTGAAATGTCAGCGCTAGGAGGTAAATATGCATTGATTTCTTTGGAAGCCGCAGTTGCTGCTTTAAAAAACAAACAAATAGATGGCATTGTAACAGCGCCTATTCATAAAAAAAATATTCAATCTCCTAATTTTAATTTTAGTGGCCATACTCCTTATTTGCAAGCTGCCTTTGGGAATACTGAAAACTTAATGCTACTAGTTGCAGATAATTTAAGAATGGCACTTGTTACTGAACATATAACAATACAAGAAGTAGGCAAGCATATTACCAAGGATAAAATAAAACAAAAATTAGCTATATTAAATAGCAGCTTGAAAAAGGATTTTGGTATTGATGCCCCTCGCATTGCAGTATTAGCTTTGAACCCACATGCAGGCGATGAAGGTTTAATTGGCAAAGAAGAAATTGAAATTATCAAACCAGCTATTAAAGAAAGTAAACAACAAATGTTGGTATACGGACCTTACTCTGCAGATGCATTTTTTGCGAGAGGTGCGCATGAAAAATTTGATGGCGTACTTGCCATGTACCATGACCAAGGTTTAATCCCTTTTAAGTCATTGGCCTTTGGAGAGGGTGTGAATTTCACTGCAGGACTTCCTATTGTAAGAACCAGCCCCGACCATGGTACTGCCTTTGATATTGCTGGGAAAAATAAAGCCGACGCAGGCTCCTTTACGGCAAGCATATTTGAATGTGCGAGAATTATCCATGCTAGAAAAGGATATACCGATATGCGTTTAAACCCGCTTAAGAAAATTAGTGCAAGAATGTTCGCAGGTGCTGTGGATGAAAGATTATACGAAAACGAAGGCTAATCTATAGGACAAGCCTTCACCAATTCAGCAAGTAAGGGCCTACCCCAATGTGGCATAATGGTAAACTCTTCCTTCTGTGCATCAAAAATTGCTTTTGCTTTTTGAATCAATGGCATTGCATCTGCGCAACCTCCCCCGAATAAAGTAGGCATTTTATAAAGTATATTAGCTTTTAAAATATAAGGTCTCGGATTATTTTTATTCAAAGCCATGGCTTGCTCTAATGGTTTATTAATTTTAGCTTCATAAGCCTTCCATCTAAAGACAGGGTTTACCGACATTTTAGCACTATACACTAAACTCTCTAGACAAAGTACTTCGTCACTATTGTGTTTTGATTTAGTAGCATTAAGCCATTGAATAGCTTCATCTGCAAGTGCATCTGCATTGCCCATCTTCTTCAAAGCCATTCTAGCCTTGATAATACTTGCATAATAAGCAGGCAACCATTCACCAGGGGCTTGCTTAGACAATTCATCCATTTTTGAAAATACCAACTCGTAGTTTTCCTTTGTTTGGCTTTTATCAAAAAGCTGAACAGCGACTTCTACATTTTTAGAATAGCTCCCAGATTGTGCTTGAACCTTCAATAAGGAAATTGAAAAAAGTAAAATGCAAAAAAAACTGCGCATTGTTAAAATATATTATTAGGTATGCCTTGGTTAATAGTATACTTAGAATAAGTTATTTCAATAGTCCCTTTTTTATTTTTCAGGGCCTTTTGTTTAGCCGTTGGGTCTTCGTCTCCAAATTCTAAAGTAATACCATTAGGCAATTTATAATCTTTGGTGTTAAAACTAAAAATAATTTTACTAGCAAGGCCTTGTTTGGCGTACTCACCATACTGCATGGTAATTTCATAACTGCCGTTTTCCTTAGTAGTCGTAGCGGTCTTATACACTAAGGCTTCTATAGGATCAATCCATAATGTAGAAATAACCCAGTCTAAGTTATCATCGGTGGGAATTAATTTAATCACAGTTAAATTCTTACCATTCAATACCTGATTGCCTGCCGGTATAGTGGTATACTGCTTTGTATTTAGTAAGGTATTAATAGTAAGAGAAACCCCGCCTCTTGGCAACAAAGAAATACCCCCTTCTTTTTTTACTTTTAATAAATTGGGCTTTTTAAAATACACTTTTACTTTACCTAAAGAGGCTTTGATAAAAGCAACATCTGTTTTCATCACCCCTTCTGCTACATAGTCGTTTACCTGTGCTAGTTTTTGACTTACTTTCTCTATTAATGGGTCGGTTTGGGCCATTAGATTCACCGATAAAAATAACGGGAAGGCGAAAGCTAAAAAGTAACATACAATATTTTTATATTTTTTTGGTTGCATCTTAACTAAGTATATCTTTTTTCTTAATAATAATAACAGAGGCTGTTACAAATAAAATAATATGTAATGTTAATACCATTAAAGAGGTTTTAATTTTTGGTATATTTAAAATACTTCCTCTAATGGCTTCATTATTTAGATTCACTTTAATATCGAAAAACTCTTTCCAGTTATTCATATGTGTGGTAAATAAATAGGGCTTCACAACATTGAATAAAGGAATATTTAAAGTACTTAAAATAGTAAAAAATACAATGGCGCTCATAGTGCCTACAATAGGGCCAATAGAATTGCTAGATAAGCTTGACATTAAAAAACCAAGGCTGGTAACGGTTAATAAAGAGAAGCTGGCAAAAACAAAGGCGCCCACATATCTCCACAGCACATCTCCTTGTTCAATAAGGACCACATAATTCGACTTCATTAAAAACAAATCATCGGTGCCAAATATCCACATACTTACAAATAGCGCTAGGAAGGCCAACCATATTAATAGTAAAATGGTATAAATACTAGCTGCTATAAATTTAGCTAACACCCAATGCGTTCTACTGAAAGGCGTACTAAATAATAAACGAAGGGTACCTAAATTAGCCTCACCTGAAATCATGTCTGCGGCAATTAAGGCAACTAGCAAAGGCACATGCACTAATAATAATTGCAATAGAATATAACAAATTAAATAGCCGTTTAAGACTTTGCCATCTACAGTTAAAGTATCATTAATATCCTTCATTAAAAAACCCGCATAGGCATCGCCATCAATTTTTAAACCCAATTGAATTACCACAATCAGTGCCGCAATGGCGCCAAAAGCAATATAGGTTCTAGGGCGTCTAAAAATTTTATATAATTCTATTTGTATAAGCGACCACATAATTAAGCGTTTGAAGTAATTTGTAAAAAATAGTCTTCTAAGGAATTCTTCGTTTCAATGCCTAAGACCGCAATCCCAGCCTTGACAAGGCTTTCATTGAGTAGGGCAATTTCTAAAGTGGGTAATTTTAAATGTATGCCTTCCTTTCTAGCTAAAATATACTTACCAAAACTACCTGTCCTAATACTCGCTAAGGCTAGCTCGTCATTAGTGGTTTTAATTTGTACAATTCTTTTTTCAGGATCTAATAATTCTTTAGTCACCCCTTCTACCATTTTTTTACCCTGATGTATAATTAATATCTGATGCGCCACTTGTTCTATTTCAGAAAGTAAATGAGAAGAAACAAATACGGTCTTACCTTCTTCTTTTGCTAAATGCTGTATGAGTGCACGAATATCTGCAATACCTTGAGGATCTAGTCCATTGGTAGGTTCATCCAAAATAATTAAACTAGGATTATGCACTAGTGCAATAGCAATACCTAAACGTTGTTTCATACCCAATGAAAAGGTTTGCACTTTGTCCTTTGCGCGGTGCGCCAAGCCCACTTTTTCTAATGTACTTGTAATGCTGCTTGCTTCAATTTTTTGCTTTCTTACTTTGGCAAATAATTGTAAATGTTCTGTAGCACTTAAATAAGGATATAAATCGGGCCTTTCAATAATGGCCCCCACCTGCTCTAAAATGGAATCTCTATTTTTTTGTATGGACTTCCCAAATAACTCAATATTTCCACTACTGGGATGTATCAAGGACAACAACATTCTAATAGTGGTGCTTTTCCCAGACCCGTTTTGGCCTAAAAAGCCAAAGACCTGACCCGCCTGCACTTCAAAGCTTAGGTCGTCCACTGCTTTCAGTGTGCCAAAATGCTTACTTATATTTTCTACCTTAATAACTGCCATACTATAATAATAACAAAAAACCCCAAACATAGTTCGGGGTTTTGTATCAATTTAATATTAACTAATACTATTTGTATTGAGGGATAATGCTATTGGCTAATTCAACCATTTGCTTCAATCCATCTTCAGGTAAATTACCTTTCTTAAATTCAGCAAGTACATTGGGTAATTTGTTACTCATCTCTAATAGGAAATGGGCTTCAAATTCTTTCACCTTACGCACCGCTACTTCTTTCAATAAACCATTGGTACCTAAGTAAATAATGGCAACTTGTTTTTCCACTGTGAAAGGAGTATACTGAGCTTGCTTTAAGATTTCCACGTTTCTAGCACCTTTATCAATTACCGATTTAGTAGCAGCATCTAAGTCACCACCAAATTTAGAGAAGGCTTCCAACTCACGGTATAAGGCCTGGTCTAATTTCAAAGTACCAGATACTTTTTTCATGGATTTAATTTGTGCATTACCACCCACACGACTTACAGAGATACCTACGTTAATCGCTGGACGAATACCAGAGTTAAACAAGTTACCTTCTAAGAAGATTTGTCCGTCGGTAATAGAAATTACGTTGGTTGGAATGTATGCAGAAACGTCACCCGCCTGTGTTTCAATAATAGGTAAGGCTGTTAAAGATCCACCGCCTTTTACTAAATGCTTAATAGAAGCTGGTAAATCGTTCATGTTTTTTGCAACTTCATCATTGGCAATAACTTTTGCAGCACGCTCTAATAAACGACTATGCAAGTAGAATACATCACCAGGATAAGCTTCACGTCCTGGAGGGCGACGTAATAATAAAGAAACCTCACGATAAGCCACCGCTTGCTTAGATAAATCGTCATAAACAATTAAAGCTGGACGACCTGTATCACGGAAGAACTCTCCAATGGCTGCACCCGCAAATGGAGCATAGAATTGAAGTGGAGCAGGATCTGCTGCTGGAGCTGCTACAATAATAGTATAGGCCATTGCTCCATTGTCTTCTAATGTTTTCATAACACCAGCAATGGTTGATGCTTTTTGTCCAATGGCTACATATATACAGTACACTGGTTTACCAGCATCGTAAAATTCTTTTTGATTGATAATAGTATCAACACAAATAGCAGTCTTACCTGTTTGACGGTCACCAATGACTAACTCACGTTGTCCACGTCCAATAGGAATCATCGCATCAATGGCTTTGATACCTGTTTGTAATGGTTCTTTTACGGGCTCACGGAAAATTACCCCTGGTGCCTTACGCTCCAATGGCATTTCATATAAGTCACCTTTGATAGGACCTTTACCATCAATGGGTTCTCCTAATGTATTAATAACACGACCTGTAAGACCATCTCCTACTTTAATAGAAGCAATCTC
>CANCRC010000009.1 GCA_947380435.1 Chitinophagaceae bacterium | reverse complement strand
GCTTAAAAAAAGAATTGAACAAAACGAACACGAAAGAAAAGAATTAGCAGGCATAAAAAAATTAGCGAATGAAAGAGCTAAGAAAGCCAATTTGCATAATAAAAAATTAAGAGATTGTCGCGTGCATTTAAACGACGATTTACCTACTAAGAATAAAGAGATGTTTATTTCTTTACAACAAGGAAGTACTTTATTTATTACCGAGGGCGACTCTGCAAGTGGAAGTATAACGAAGTCAAGAAATGTAGATACCCAAGCCGTATTTAGTTTAAGGGGTAAACCCTTGAACGCTTTTGGTTTAACCAAGAAAGTGGTATATGAAAATGAAGAATTTAATTTATTACAACACGCTTTAAATATTGAAGAAGGGTTAGAAGGGCTAAGGTATAATCAAGTGGTGATTGCTACCGATGCCGATGTAGATGGTATGCACATTCGTTTATTAATTCTTACTTTCTTTTTGCAATTCTTTCCAGACTTAGTAAAAAAAGGCCATGTATTTGTTTTAGAAACACCCTTATTTAGAGTGCGTAATAAACAAAAGACTATTTATTGTTATGATGAGAATGAGAAGCAAGCTGCTATTAAAGAATTAGGTTCCAAGCCAGAGATTACAAGGTTTAAAGGACTCGGAGAGATTAGTCCTGAAGAATTCGGTAAGTTTATTAATGCAGATATCAAATTAGATCCTGTTATTTTAGAACAAGGAGATCATATTCAGCATTTATTAGAATATTATATGGGTAAAAATACCCAAGAGAGACAGGATTTTATTATCAATAATTTAAAAGTAGAATTGGATAAAGCGCATGATACACTTAGTATTTAATACAGCAGATATGGCTTCTATTGAAGAAGCAATAGCCTTAGACGATTCTTTGGCAGGTAAGGTCGTTGAAATAAAGGACGACTATGCCGTGGGCCCCATACTTGACATTTATGAAACCGAAGGGTATCAAGCAAGACGAGATTGGTGGAAAAATGTTTTAGAGCATTCTCCTTATGAAGAGCAATTAGATATTGTAGATGATAAATTAACAGTGAATCAATTAGTCAATGCATTAGACCATGATGAAAATGAATTCATCTGGATTTGGATGGGACAAAATGCACATGATGTTTGCGGTTATTATTGGTTAATGACACAGTTGAAACCTTATCAAGGTCGATTACAGGTTTTGTATTTAAATAACCTTCCTTTCTTAAACGATAAAGGACAATTATTTTATCCAACCCATTTAAGTGAAATACAACCTAAGGAATTCTTGAAAGCTAAAAAATTGGCGCGTCCAATTACATTAAGCGAATTTGAAATTGATCCAGATGAATGGAAAAAATTATGTCAAGAAAATGAGGGAGTTCGTTTTTTAGAGGGGGGTAAGAAATTAGTAAGTATGCCTATTAACTTTTATGACAAAGACATTTATTCTTTACTTACTAAAAATGCGCAAAAACTTCCTAGTGCCATAGCGCATATTATAAGTAAAATGAAAATTAAAACAGGAGATGCCTTTATTGTTTCAAGATTAAAGGCCATGGCTGAAATGGGAAAAATTGTTTTTGCGGGTAATTGGCAGAAAGGTTGGAAGGATATGGTGGTGCAAATGCCAGGAGGATCATCGGTGGTTGCAGAAGAGTAATAGAATTTGATCGGATAATAGTTGTTTAAAATAATAAAATGAGTGTAAGCGTTTCTAAAATAGATGTAAAAGCAATTGATGAGCGTGGTGCACTTCATTATTTTAGCACGAATAGAACAGGTGAGTTTTTATTAGTGTATAGAAATGCGGGTACGATTAGTGGACAACATTATCATAAAGGGAAGTCGCTAGGTAAGAACCCAGAAGAAATGTTATTAGTGCAAGGCTCTATACATATGGAATGGAAAAACTTGCTAACGGAAGAAAAAGGAAACCTCACCATAGAAGCGCCTTCTAGAGTGATTATTGAAGCCAATGTTTGGCATGAAGTAAAGGCGCTGACGGATATTATTTTTATTGAATTAAATAGTTTAGCAGAAGGTAGTGAAGATACTTACCGTCTCTAATGAAGATTAAATATGGCAAAAGAGAAAAATTTAAGTAGAGTTACAGAGAATGAATCGGGTGTACAAGGCCAATATAAAAATTGGTTCTTAGACTATGCATCTTATGTAATATTAGAGCGTGCGGTTCCAGCCATTGAAGATGGTTTAAAACCGGTTCAGCGCAGAATTTTACATGCCATGAAGGAAATGGATGATGGCAGGTTTAATAAAGTAGCCAATATTATTGGTCAAAGTATGCAGTATCATCCGCATGGAGATGCAAGTATTGGAGATGCCTTGGTGAATATTGGTCAGAAAGATATGCTTGTGGAAACCCAAGGTAACTGGGGTGATGTAAGAACAGGAGATGATGCAGCAGCTGCTAGATATATTGAAGCGCGTTTAAGTAAGTTTGCTTTAGAAGTTGCCTTTAATGGCAAGACTACCGATTGGGCATTAAGTTATGATGGTCGAAAGCAAGAACCGGTTACACTTCCAATGAAGTTCCCTTTGTTATTAGCACAAGGAGCCGATGGTATTGCCGTGGGTTTATCTACCAAAATTCTTCCCCATAATTTTATAGAATTGACGGATGCTGCTATTAAACATTTAAGAGGAAAGAAGTTTCAATTATTACCCGATTTTCAAACAGGGGGTATGATTGATGCTAGTAATTATAATGACGGAAGAAGAGGAAGTAAGGTAAGAGTAAGAGCACATATTGAAGAGTTTGATAAAAAGACATTACTAATTAAGGATGTTCCTTATGGCGTAACCACCACTCAATTAATGGAAAGTATTACCAAGGCCAATGACCAAGGTAAGATTAAAATTAAAAAAGTAACCGATGTAACAGCTGCAGAAGTAGAAATACAAATTGATTTAGCTACAGGTATATCTCCAGACATAACCATTGACGCTTTATATGCTTTCACCGATTGTGAAATAAGTATTTCCCCTAATGCCTGTGTGATTGTAGGTCAAAGACCTCAATTTTTAGGTGCCTCCGATTTACTGCGTCATTCAGTAGACCATACTAAGGGTTTATTGGAACTAGAATTAAAAATTCAATTAAAAGAATTAGAAGATAAATGGCATTTCACCAGTTTGGAGAAGATTTTCTTTGAAGAAAAAATATATAAAGAACTTGAAAAGAAGCATGCTAGTTGGGATAAAGTGATTGACGCTATTAATGATGCTTTTCTACCTTTCAAAAAGAAATTTAAAAAACCAATTGAGCGTGCCGACTTATTAAAATTAACCGACAAGCCGGTTAGAAGAATTTATAAATTAGATATTGACGAATTAAATGCTCAAATTAAAACCATTGAAGAGGAAATTAGAGAGGTTAAAAATCATTTAGCGAATTTAGTGGATTATGCTGTGGCTTATTATGAAAACCTAACTAAAAAGTATGGTAAGGGTAAAGAGCGTAAGACAGAAATTAAAGAGTTTGATACCATTCAAGTGAAGCAGGTGGCTATTGCCAATACTAAATTATATATTAATAGAGCGGAAGGTTTTGTAGGTACTAGTTTGAAGAAAGACGAATTCTTATGTGATTGCACCGACTATGATGATATTATTGCCTTCGCCAAGTCGGGGGTAATGAAAGTAGTGAAGGTTTCCGATAAAGTTTTTATTGGAAAAGATATTATTCATGCAGCCGTCTTCCAGAAAAATGATGAACGCACTACTTATAATATGGTGTATTCCGACGGCGCTTCTGGTATTACCTATTCAAAACGTTTTAATGTTACTGGTGTAACTCGTGATAAAGAATATTTCTTAGCCAAGAGCACGGAGAAATCGAAAGTGCATTATATGTCGGTGAATATGAATGGGGAAGCAGAATCGGTGAAAGTAATTTTAAGTCCTAATTGTTCTGCTCGTATAAAAGAGTTTGATTTTTTCTTTGATACCTTAGAAGTGAAGGGAAGAAGTAGTGTAGGAAACCAGGTAACTAAGTATCCTGTAAAGGCCATTAAATTGAAAGAAGCAGGAAAAAGCACCTTAACGGGCCGTAAATTATGGTTTGATGACAAGTTTGGCCGTTTAAATACCGATGAGAAAGGAATTTATTTGGGTACCTTTGAAGACGAGAAACTACTTGTGATTACCAAGGATGGTAATTATGAAGTTACAGATACAGAACAAAGCCAAAGATTCGACCCAGAGAAAGTATTATTTATTGAAAAGTTTAATCCAGAAAAAATAGTCACGGCAGTGTATTTGGATAAAGACAAGTTACAATTCAATATTAAACGCTTCCTCATTGAAACCACAACTTTAAAAACACCTTTCTCTTTTATTAAAGAAGGTGCTGGTAATTATGTGGTGGCTGTTTCTACTTTTGCTGAGCCCATTTTAGCGGTACATACTGGCAGAGGCACACAGATGAGAAAGGCTAAGTTTAAAGTGAGTAAGATGGTAGATGTGATGGGATGGAAGGCAATTGGCACCAAGCTAGTAGATTTTTCTAAAACAGTAGAAATGGCTTGGGAAAATAAAGTAGTGATAAAGGATCCGAACGATACACAACCAGAATTGTTTTAAATTAAAATATAAATCATGTCAACCATAAATGTAGGTCAGTTTAATTTGATGCGTGTAGACCGAAAAGTTGATTTTGGTTTTTATATGGATGATGGTGGGGAAGGTATATTGCTTCCTAAACGTTTTGTGCCTTCTGGTTTGCAAATTGGAGATACGATTAGTGTATTTGTTTACCACGATTCTGATAATAGATTAATTGCCACCACCCAAGAACCTTTTGCTGTAGTGGGTGATATTGCTGCTTTAAAAGTAGTAGAAGTTACTTCACAAGGTGCCTTTTTGGATTGGGGGTTAATGAAAGATTTATTCGTGCCCGTTTCTCAACAATTATCTACCATGCGTTTAGGCGGTAAGTATTTAGTGAAACTATACATTGATGCACAAACGGGCAGAGTGGCTGCCACAGAGAAAATTGACAAACAAATTAGCAACGATAACTTAACGGTTAAAGAAGGGGAGAAAGTTAAGATACAAGTTTATAGAGAATCTGAAATTGGGTATGTAGTAATTGTGAATCAAGTACACCAAGGACTTGTTTATAAAAACGAAGTTTTCACCCATTTGCATATTGGTCAATTTATTGATGAAGCCTTTGTGAAGAAAATTAGAGAAGACAATAAATTAGATATTGGTTTAGGCAAGCAAGGCGGAGAAAAACTAGCAGATGACAATCAAAAAATTATGAGTTTATTAAAATCTCATAAAGGTTTCTTGCCTTATCATGATAAATCGGCACCAGACGATATTTATGCTTTTTTTGGCATGAGTAAAAAAGCTTTTAAAATGAATGTGGGCATGCTATATAAATTGAAATTAATTAGCATTGAAGAGGATGGCATTCATTTAATACCAGAGGCTGAAGTTGATACACCAATGGAATTAAAATTATAAGTATGAACAAGGAAGTCTATATCGTTGCTGCAGTAAGAACGCCCATTGGATCTTTTGGAGGTAGTCTTAGTAGTGTTTCTGCCACCGCTTTAGGAGGCATTGCTATTAAAGGCGCATTAGAGAAAGCCGGACTATCCAAAGAATCCATTGATGAGGTTATAATGGGTTCAGTTATTCAAGCAGGACTTGGCCAGGCACCTGCAAGACAGGCGGCTAAAGCAGCAGGGCTTCCAGATAAAGTTATTTGTACTACCATTAATAAAGTATGTGCTAGTGGTATGAAATCTATTGCCATTGCAGCTCAGAATATTATGCTTGGAGACGCTAATATTATTATTGCAGGTGGAATGGAAAGTATGAGCAATGTTCCTTTTTATAATACCACCCAAAGATGGGGTAATAAATACGGTGATATTGTTATGCATGATGGATTAGCTAAAGATGGTTTGGTAGATGTGTATGATAAAGTAGCCATGGGTAATTTTGCAGATGCCTGTGCAACAAAATACAATGTAAGTAGAGAGGCTCAAGACGCTTTTGCTGTGAATAGTTATAAAAAAGCTCAACAGGCAATGGAGAATGGTTGGTTTAAAGATGAAATTGTACCTGTAGAAATTCCACAGAAAAAAGGAGCTGCTATAGTAGTTGATAAAGATGAAGAACCTTTAAAAGTAAATTTTGATAAGTTAGCTCAATTAAATACTGCCTTTAGTAAAGAAGGAACAGTTACGGCTGCCAATGCAAGTACCATGAATGATGGTGCTGCTGCAGTTGTTTTAATGAGCGCTACAAAAGCAAAAGAATTAGGTATTCAACCTATAGCCATTATTAAAGGTTTCGCAGATGCTGAACAAGATCCAAAATGGTTTACTACTTCTCCTGCACTAGCCTTGCCAAAAGCCTTAACGAAGGCTAATGTACAAATAAACGAGATTGATTTTTTTGAATTCAATGAAGCCTTTTCTGTAGTGGGAATTGTAAATACAGAAATTTTAAAAATAGATCCTAATAAAGTAAATGTACATGGAGGTGCAGTGGCACTAGGACATCCACTTGGTTGCAGTGGAGCCAGAATAATTGTAAGCCTAGTTCATATTCTTAAAAAGAATAAAGCTAAAAAAGGAGCGGCTGCCATTTGTAATGGAGGAGGAGGTGCTTCCGCAATGGTAATTGAACTTGTATAGTTAGGCTTGTAATGCTTGTTCTTCTATTTCTTCCATTTGAATTCCCCCATGACTTTCGTCGTAAACACAATTGCCATTTTTAATCAATAATACTTGAGGCGATTCGTGAGATACATCAAAACTTTCGGCAATTTCTTTTGAAATATTTCTAAAGTTTAATAAGTCTAAATAATGAAAGTCTATATTATTAGGCGTATCGGATCTTTCTAATCTAGCCAAGGCCATTTTACTAATACTGCAAGTGGTACTATGCTTTAAAATTAATTGTGGTTTGTTAAAAGAGGCAGCTTTAATGTCCTCAATTTGATTGCTATCGACTATGGGATTCCATTGCATAAAGTCTATATTAGGTTGCAAATTTAATATATTAATTGTATTTAAATAGTATTCTAATCATGATTTTAGTTAGTAAGTTTAACTAACTTTACACTTATAAATTAAATTATGCGTTTACAACTAGATAGAGCCATTTGTTTTATTGATTTAGAAACTACAGGCATTAATGTAAGTACCGATAGAATTGTTGAAATTGCTATTGTGAAAATTATGCCAGATGGCAGCAAACAAGTAAAAAGAAAATTAGTCAACCCAGAAATGCCTATTCCTAAAGCATCTTCCGATGTTCATGGTATTTCAGATGAAATGGTGAAAGATGCCCCTAGTTTTAAGCAAATTGCAAACGAAGTAAAACAATTCATTGAGGCTTCCGATTTAGCAGGATATAATAGCAATAGGTTTGATATACCTATGTTAAATGAAGAATTTTTGAGAGCTGGCATTTCGGTAGATATTGAAGCTAGAAAATTATTAGATGTGCAAAGAGTGTTTCACATGATGGAGCAAAGAACCTTAACGGCCGCTTATAAATTCTATTGTAATAAAAATTTAGAGGATGCCCATAGTGCAGAAGTAGATGCCACAGCCACTTGGGAAATTTTAGAAGCTCAATTAGAGAAATATCCTCAAATGGGGAATTCTGTTGAATCTGTTGTGAAATTTACAGGGGAGGATCAAATCATTGATTTCGCCCGTCGTTTTGTATTTGAAAATGGGGTGGAAGTATTTAATTTTGGTAAACACAAAGGAAAGCCTGTAACTCAAGTACTTAAGGAGGAGCCACAATACTACGATTGGATGATGAAAGGCGATTTTGCCCTTCATACCAAGCAAAAATTGACAGAAATCCTCAATAAATCCATTCTGCATAAGTAGGAATTAGTTTTTTGCCATTTTTTCGTATTTTTATCAGAACACCCCCCACTATACAGTGAAAAAAATAGTTTTAATACCAACCTATAATGAAAAAGAGAATGTCTCTGCCATTTTACATGCAGTCTTGGGACTTTCTTCAGATTATCATGTCTTAATTATTGACGATAACTCACCCGATGGCACAGCAGCTATTGTGGAATCTTTAATGGGTAAATTTTTAGATAGATTGTTTATTCTAAAGCGACCAGGCAAACAAGGTTTGGGTACAGCTTATATTCAGGGTTTTAAATGGGCTTTGGATAATAACTATGAGTATATTTTTGAAATGGACGCCGACTTTTCACATAATCCCAATGATTTAGATAGGTTATTAGCGGCTTGTGAAGATAATGGGGCCGATGTATCTATTGGAAGTAGATATGTGAAAGGGGGAGAAACAGAAAACTGGCCATTAGACAGAAGAATTTATTCATTAGGAGGTTCTGCTTATACAAGATTAATTACTGGCATGCCCATAAAGGATCCTACCGCTGGTTTTATTTGCTATAAGAATAAGGTACTTGCCGATATTAATTTAGATACTATTAAATTTATTGGATACGCTTTCCAAATTGAAATGAAATTTGCAGCATGGAAGTTAGGGTATAAAATTAAAGAAGTGCCTATTACATTTGTGGATAGAAAAATAGGCATTAGTAAAATGTCCAAAGGCATTATTAAAGAAGCCATGTTAGGGGTGCTGAATATGCAATGGCAATCAACTACAGGAAGCTTTATTAAAATGATAAAACGTATTCGTGTCAACTTTTAAGAAGGCTTTATTACAATTACATATTTTCGTTTTTTTAGCCGGACTCACCGGTTCCTTAGGTTTTCTCATTAAACTAAATGGCTTAGTATTAGTATTTTACCGCATTCTTATTACAGTTATTGTATTATGGATATTGGCATTATTTAAGAAAAATAAACACCAATATAATCTTAAAACAAAATTGTCCTTATTAGGCACAGGTGCTATTATAGCCCTACACTGGGTTTGTTTTTATCAAAGTATTAAACTAGCCAATGTATCTATTGCCTTAGTTTGTTTTTCAAGTACGAGTTTATTTAGCTCATTCTTAGAACCACTATGGAAGCATGGTAAAATTCAATTTCAAGAAATTCTTATAGGCTCATTAAGTTTGTTGGGTATATTTCTCATATTTCATTTCGATACTCAATTTAGAACGGGTATTATAGTTGGTTTATTTTCAGCTTTATTTGCAGCCATTTTTTCTATTATTAATAAGCGTTTTACCAGTCATATCGATGTTGAAACCATACAATCCTATGAAATGACTGGAGGACTACTTTTCTTATTGCCCTTCATTGTCTTTTATGCTTTCAATTCAGGTTTTAATCCCGTTGGATTATTGCCAACAACTATGGATTGGTTTTGGTTATCTATATTGGCTATAGCTTGTACCGTTTGGTCTACGCACCTTATGCTTTCTTCCTTAAAATATATAAGTGCTTTTACACTGAATGTAACTTTGAATTTAGAACCTGTCTATGGTATTATACTTGCCTTTATTTTATTTAAAGAACAGAAACAATTAGGACTCAGTTTTTACGCAGGTATAGTTTGCATTATTATATCTGTTGTCATTCAGATGAGAAGAATTGTAAAGCAACACCGCATCCAACAAGTTAAAATTAATTAGCGCTTTATTAGTTAATTTGAGCTTTATTAGAATTCAAAGATAAAGCCCACGGTAGGGGTTACGAAAATAGTATTGTTCTCATATAAAGAAGGTTCTGCATTGGAGCCGTCTTTTTTTAGCGCCATACCATCGGTAGTTTTAAAGGCACCATTGGCTTCATAAGAGAAAATATAATAAGGAGGGGAGATAGTTTTAGCGCCATACCAATTAGAGATATCAATATAAAAATCAAATGTAGATTTCTTATAGTTGTATTTTTTATCTAACCTGAAGTCACTAGAATGAAAGGCTCTACTGCGTAAGGTATTTAATTTAGAGTAGTCTAATACGCCTACGCCTAATGTAGCAAAGTTTAATTTACTTAAGTTCATATCATAAGGCGTATAAGGAGCACCACCTTGGTATCTAAATTTAACACCTAACTCCCAGTTTTTATTAAACTTATAACCACCCGTTAAACTTAATAAGTGAATATTTTCCCAAGAGCTTGGAATATACTTACCTTCTATATTAGTATAGGAGCTTCTAAAAAAGCTATAACTTGCTACACCAAAAAAACGATTGGTTAATTTTTGTTGAGCAAATAATTCAAAACCATAGCTTCTTCCAAATCCAATGGTAGAGATATCTTCATTGCCTAAAATATTGAAGTCTGCCCCTAAATTAGATAAACTTATACCTTTTTCTTTACTAATGGGTACTCCTGAATATCTTTTATAAAATACTTCAGCTGTAAATCGAGTCGATTCAGATTTTAAATATTCAAGTCCTGTTACATAGTGAAAGCTTCCAATATAACTAGCATCTCTATTTAAATAATTACCTGATGCGTCTTTAAATCCTAAAGCTGTATTAGGGGCTAATTTGAAATACTTGCCCACAGAAGCATTCCAGGTGAGTTGATCGGTTAATACCCAGCTTAAACCAATACGTGGCGATATTTGACGCATGATTTGATTACCTGTATTAGTAAATGTATTTCCATCTTTTCTTATACCAGCACTTATACCTAATCTATTATTAAAGGCTCTTTTACCCATTTGGAAAAAAGCACCATATTTTTTATAATTAAAACTACTACTATAACGAATATAGGTTTTGGGGCCTAAGGTAGGAGTGACAGCATTAGGAAATAAATTATTATATTTTACTAACTGATAAGTACTATTATCGTAATTGATATCTGTAAGATTAAATCCGGTAGTGAACTTAATGCCCAATAAACTTTTTGAGATATCCCAGCGGAGGTTATTGCCAATATCATTGGAATTGTAATCAAATGTTTTTTCTCCTTTATTAGGATCTAAATTGTTTTCGTATTTCTCATTTAGATTGTATAAATTATTTTTACTAACCGCTAAATTCCAATAGCCTTTTTTAATTAATCGCTTTAAGGTAACACCCATGGTATAGCTCCACTGATTAATTGAAGGGCTAGAATTTAAAGCATATATTTTTTGAGGAGTAGCATTTCTTGGGGCAGAAAAAGAAAATTCATCTATAGCACCTACTCCTAAAAAGGTTAAGGTTGTTTTAGGGTCAATAGTATGCGTAACTTTAAACTGATAATCCCAAAAATTTGGTCGGATAGGCAAGTCTAATACATGAAACAGAAATTGTAAATAACTGCGTCTAGCAGATACTAAAAAAGTGGTTTTGCCCGATCTAGATAAAGGGCCTTCAAAAGTGCTTGCAAATTCAGTGGCGCCCATTCTTATATTTCCTTGAACTTTATCTGAATTCCCTCTTTTTTGTTTAAACTCAAATACGGAAGAAAGGGCATTGTCAAATTTGGCGTCAAAAGCAGAAGAAGATAATTTCACCTCGTCAATAAAAGACACATTCAATATACCTTGAGGCCCACCCGCACTACCTTGGGTGCTGAAATGGTTAATTACAGGTATTTCTATACCATCTAAATAAAATACATTCTCATTAGGGGCACCGCCTCTTACTATAATATCATTCCTAAAACCAGCACCTGTGCTTGCTGAACCTGTTACGCCTGGTAAAGATTGTACTACTTTAGAAATGTCAAAATTACTACCTGGGCTTGATTTAATCTCTTCAGAAGTTAGCCTTTGAACACTTAAAGGTGTTTCTAAAGTAGCTGCCCTTACTGTTTTTCTATTGCCACCTACTCTTACTTCTGCTAATTGAAAGGACTCGGGAATAAGCTCCACGGTATTGCTCACCTCATTCCCTGAACTAACAATTACATTAAATAAAGTAAGGGGATAAGAACCTATAGAAATAAATTTTAATTGGTATTGACCTGTAGGAATTGATTTTATAGCATATTTACCATTACTATCGGTAACAGTTGAATAGGGTGTATTTAAAAGCTTAACGGAAACCCCGGCTATAGGGAATTGGGTATTTTTATCCACCACCCAGCCAGATAAATTACCCTTATTTTGAGCAAAGCCAAGTACGCAGAAAAATAGGCATCCAGCAAGAAAAATACCTTTCATATAATAATTTAATAATGCAAATCTAACACAAAAAAGATCTCAAAACTATTTGTATATTACAATTATAAAATACCTAATAATGAATAAAATTCTATTGTTTTTTATGGTTTTCCTTTGTTTGCAAACGAGTGCACAAAAAAAGGAATTAGACCATACAGTCTATGATAGTTGGCAGTCTATCAGAGAAACTGCTTTACATCCTAATGGTAAATTTATTGTGTATACAATAAATCCACAAGAAGGAGATGCTACCATGGTTATTAGAAATGTAAAAACTGGTGCTGAAATAAGTATTGCTAGAGCTACGCAAGCTGTTTTTACTGAAAATGGCAGCTATTTAATAGCTAAAATTAAACCCAATTTTGCTGAAACAAGAAAGGCAAAGATTGATAAAAAGAAGGCAGATGAAATGCCAAAGGATAGTTTAGCCATAGTTGAATTAGCCTCAAGTACTATTCAAAAAATTCCCGCTGTTAAAAGTTTTCAAGTAGCAGAACATGGCAATGATATAATCGTATATCTTAAAGATAAAAAAGGAGATGCTAAAGAAGGAAACGATTTAGTGATGAGAGACTTATCTTCTGCAAAAGAAAAAACATTTTCCAATATTTCCTTGTATGCAATACACCCAAAAGCGTTGGGTGTGGCCATGTATCAAGTAAAGACTAAACAAAAAGAAGCCCAAGTTTTACTTGCCAGCATTGCAGATACCAATACAAAGGTTTTAACTAAACAACTATATACTGCTACTAATTTTATTTGGGATGAAGAAGGAAAGCAATTGGCTTATTTAGTAGAAAAAGATAGCGCCGACAAAGCGCTTCAAAAAAATTATTATCTAGCCTATTATACTCCTTCCAATGAGGTGGCTAGTTCTATATTTGATAAAACGAATAGTGCTATTCCAACTAACTATACTATTGGAGGAGATAGAAAAATAAAATTTAGTAAAACAGGAAATACATTAGAATTTGGCGTTCAACCCATACTGCCTATTAAAGACACTAGTTTACCCGATTTTGAAAGAGTAAGTCTTGATATTTGGCATTACAATGATCCTATCATTCAGCCTGCTCAACAAAAAGCATTGGAAAGTACTTTAAAGAGTACAGAGTTAGTGATCATAAACACTAGTACTAAAAATGCGAGCTATTTAGGTAAAATTAAAGATAGAGATATTATGACTACTGCTGAAGGAGATGGCGCTATTGCTTATGCCACCATTGACTCTACTTACTTATTGGCTTCTCAATGGCAAGGGTTTTCTTTGAAAGATATTTATGCCATTCAAACCAATAATGGACAAAGAAAATTAATTCACAAAGAGTGGAAGGGTAATGTTATAAGCCCATCACATGATGGAAATATTTTGGTGTATTATGATGAACCTCAGAAAAAATATTTTTCTTATAATGCGACCACAGGTAAAAAAGCACAAATTGCTAAGGATATTAAAACTTCCCTATTCGATGAGGAGAATGATTTACCTGATGATCCGAATGCTTATGGTATTGCTAAGTGGATGGACAATAACCAACAATTATTAATCTATGATAGATATGATATTTGGTTAGTGGATGCAAATGGAATAGCTGCTTCCATTAAATTAACTAATGGCCGTATGAATAAAGTTATTTCAAGATTTGTGGAAACCGATGCAGAGCGTAAAACTTTAGCCAAAAATGCAACAATTATAATTAAAGGATTTAGCGAAGTAGATAAGTCTGAATTATTGTCTACATTAAATCTTGCAGATGGTAAATTAAGTTTGATCAATCAAGTACCTATGCATTTTAGCAGCATAGTAGGAGCTGCACATTCTAATGATATAGCGGTTATGCAAGAAGATGAAGTAAAGTCTCCTAATTTATATTTATATACAATAGAAACTACAAAGCAAAACCCTTCCAGCATTGCAACTATTAACACGCAACAAGCCAATTACAATTGGATGAGCTCTCAAATAGTGAAGTGGAAAGCGTATACTGGTAAAATGGCAGAAGGGGTATTATACTTACCTGAGAATTTTGATGCTAAGAAAAAGTATCCCATGATTGTGTATTTCTATGAAAGAAACAATCAAACTTTGCATAATTATTTAGCACCTGCACCTACACCTTCAAGGTTGAATATTCCATTCTTTGCAAGTAGAGGCTATATCGTATTTGTACCCGATATTTGGTACAAAACTGGTTATCCTGGGCAATCTGCTTATGACTATATATTAAGCGGTACCAGAGCCATGATTCAAAAAGGTTTTGTAGATAGTACCAAGGTAGGCTTACAAGGTCAAAGTTGGGGAGGATATCAAATTGCTTATTTGATTACTAAAACAAACCTATACGCTGCAGCTTGGGCAGGAGCGCCTGTAGTGAATATGACTAGTGCTTATTCTGGTATACGTTGGGGCCCTGGTATTAGTCGTCAATTCCAATATGAGAAATCTCAAACAAGATTAGGGGCTAGCTTATGGGAAAGACCCGATTTGTATATTAAAAACTCACCCTTATTTTCTTTACCAAATATTAAAACACCTTTGGTGATAATGAGTAATGACGCCGATGATGCTGTGCCTTGGTATCAGGGTATTGAAATGTACAGTGATATGAAAAGATTGAATAAGAAAGTATGGTTATTGGTATACAATAATGAAGCACATAATTTAGTGGAGCGTAGAAATAGAAAAGATATTCAAATAAGAGAACAACAATTCTTCGATAGTTATTTAAAAGGAGCGCCTTTGCCAGAATGGTTATCAAAAGGTGTGCCTGCTGTAATGAAAGGAAGAACCTGGGGTTTGAATTATTAAATTCAACATTTCTAGCACTCATTGATATTAAAAAGCCCCGATAAATCGGGGCTTTTTTTATACTTTAATTATAATTTTTTTTTACTTAGTTTATACGTATTGAAACCATTGTCTATTAGCATCCCAACTTTCAATTTCTTTTCCTACAGCCGATAAGAATTTAGAACCCATCGCACCATCAACAATACGATGATCATAGCTCATGCTAATAAACATCATGTGACGCACTAATATGGCATCTCCTGAAGATGTTTCCACTACAACAGCTCTTTTTTTAACAGCACCTAAAGCTAAGATAGCCACCTGCGGCTGATTGATAATGGGAGTACCCATAATACTTCCAAATGAACCTACATTCGTTACAGTAAATGTACCTCCTTGGGTGTCGGTAGGTTTTAACTGACCATTTCTTGCAGCCTGTGCTAAATCATTCACTGCTTTAGATAAGCCTACAATACTTAATTGATTAGCCCCTTTAATCACAGGTACAATTAAGTTACCAGAAGGTAGGGCAGTAGCCATACCAATATTAATATCTTTTTTAAGAATAATTTGATCGCCTTCTAAACTGCAATTAATCATTGGGAATTGCTCAAGCACTTTAGCAATAGCTTCCAAGAACATGGGTGTATAGGTGATTTTAGTTCCTTCTCTTTTTTCAAATAATTCTTTTACTTTTTCTCTCCAAACAGCCATATTAGTTACATCTACTTCTACAAAAGAAGTTACATGAGGGCTGGTATGAACACTATCCACCATATGCTTTGCAATTAACTTGCGCATACGATCCATTTCTATAATTTCAGTAGCACCCGTAACAATTACCTCATTAGGATTAGCTAGTTTAGAAGCAGTAGAGGCTGAAAAATTAGACGAATTACTTTCATAAACATCTACTGGTTTATTTAAAATGGGTCTTGAAGAAGTAGTATCACTTGAAGCAATAGGTTCATTTACAATAGCATTTTGCTGGTAAATACCCATTTTTTTGCGGGCTATAAAATCAATGATATCTTTTTTTGTAATTCTTCCGTTACTGCCTGTTCCATTGATATATTGTAATTCATCCATGCCCACTCCTTCGTTCTGCGCAATATTTAAAACTAATGGTGAATAAAATTTAGTTTCTTGTACTGTATTAGTTACTGTATTAGTATTCATCTGTAAGTTATGGGGCTTAACAGATTCAATAATTTTATTTTCTTTAATCGGAATATAAGGCACTTCTTCAATAATAGCTGCTATTTTCTTTTCTATAATGGGTGCGGCTAAAGTAGTAGCAGAAACATTTGCGGTGGTGCTAATTCTTGCAATAACAGTTCCAATGGGAACAACGCTGTTTACTTCAAATAATATTTCAGTAATGGTTCCTTCAGTAGTGGAAGGTATTTCGCTGTCCACTTTATCAGTGGCTATATCCAATAAAGTTTCATCAAGTTGTATAGTATCACCCACTTTCTTGTGCCATTTTAAAATGGTCGCCTCCATGATACTTTCACCTAACTTAGGTAAAACTAGATCCACAATTGGCATATGAGTTAATTTTAGCAAAAATAAGACTAAATCTTATTGATTATTAATAACCTAAGCAAATTTATAGCCTGATTAGCGGTTACTTCAATATTTCTAAGGCGGTCAAATCTTAGGTAGAAAACCTTAGAAACCACTTTCTCCCTATTCGCCACACCCACCCAAACCATTCCTAATGGTTTTTCGTCGGTTTGACCACTTGGGCCCATAATGCCACTAACAGAAATAGCATAATCTGTGTTCATTTTGGCTCTAACAGCCAGGGCCATTTGTTCGACTGCTTCTTTACTTACTGCACCCACGGTTTGTAAAATATGGGTAGGGACGTCTAAAAATTCAGTTTTAATACGATTATCATAGCTAATAATGCCTCCTGTATAGAACTGAGAGGAACCTGCATTTTTTGAAAGCAAATGTCCAATATATCCTCCCGTGCAACTTTCGGCAGTGGCCACAGTTTGATTTCTTTGTTTTAATAAATTACCCACTACTATTTCCATAGTTTCATCCGCATCTGTCACTAAATAATCTTTCACTGCAAGTTTCAGTTTTTCAAATTCAGTTTGCAGTAAATTTTCTAAAGCATTTTTATCTTTACCCGTTCCTGTTAATCTTAAGCGCACCATTCCAAAATTGGGCAAGTAGGCTAGTTTTATTGAAGAGGGTAAGGCATTTTCAAAAGGGGCAATTAGTTCAGCTAAAAAGGATTCACCTAATCCCGCCGTTAATAAAGTTTTATGTGCAATATTATCGGGATTGAAATCTTTTTGTAGAATAGGTATTACCTGATAATCGGTTAACCATTTCATTTCATGTGGCACACCTGGTAGAGAAAAATAATAAACGCCCTCTTTTTTAAATAGCATTCCAGGAGCCGTCCCTTTTTCATTAAATAAAACCTCGCAAACATCTGGCACTTCAGCTTGTTTACGATTGCGCTCAATCATTGGTTTTTTATGAATGGTCTCAAAGATATGCGTAATATGCGATAGGCTTGGTTCATGAATAATCATCTTCCCGCCAAAATAAGCATTTAGTAAAGGCTTGGTAATATCATCAGCCGTAGGGCCTAAGCCACCTGTAATAATTATAATGGAAGATTTTTTAGAAGCAGTATCTAGTGCATCTATGATAGATTCTTTATTATCACCCACTGCAATTCTACCAGTAACCGGAATACCTATTTTTGAAAGTGCTTGTGCAATATAAGCACTGTTTGTATCAATTACCTGCCCAATTAATAGTTCGTCACCAATGGTTATAATTGTAGCATTTATGGAATTCATTGACTCTAGTTTGTAGTTTGCAAAGTAAGTTAAAAAACAGCGGTTTTTAACTAAAATAACTGCTTAGTTTTTCCAGCATAGAGCTAGGCATACTGGCTCTTTTTCCAAGCTTAGAGTCCATAAAATAGAGCTTCACTTTTCCTATGGTTAACAATTTCCCTTCTTCGTTATATATTTCTTGATCAAATACAATTCTATGGTCAACGGGAATCTCCTTAATTTGTGTTTGTATAGTCAGCAAATCATCATATTTAGCAGGTCTTAAATACTTAATATTTAATTCCACCACAGGTAGCATAATACCCATATCCTCAATGCCTTTATAACTAATACCTAAATTCCTTAAGCTTTCAACTCGGCCTACTTCAAAATATTGTGCGTAATTACCATAATACACCACATTCATAGGATCTGCCTCCGCATACCTTACTCTAACTTGGGTCTTAAATTCGTACATAGTTTATTGTTATTGTTGACAAATTTACGAATGAATTCTGTTTTTCCACAATAAGGGGTAAATAAGCTTCGTTTTACTTGTAGAGCTTAATTTTAGGTAATTAATAAACGTTTAGTATGTTTTCATTGAGAAGTAGAATAGGAGGCCTTTGTATATTAATGATTTTTGTATTACATGCAAGAGCTCAATATAGCTATAATAAAACCCCATTAGATCCTATATTCCAAAAAGGTATCAATGCCCTTCATCAAGGTGATACCTTGGCAGCTTTTCAATATATTCAATCTGCTTATCACTTTACGCCTAAACAGGAGGATATTAGTTTTTATTATACTTATCTATCTCTTGTATTACAAAAGGCGCCTGCTGAAAATATAGCCTTTTACTTTTTAAGTACTACCCACAATAAAATTTTCCATTCTAGAATAAATTATTTTTTAGGGGACTATTATGTTAAAAAACAAAATACCCAAGAAGCCTTAAATGCATTTAGTAAGGTTAGTATTGAGGATTTAAATAATGAGGAGTTAATGACCATGAAATACCTTCAGGGGTATTTATATTTTAAATTGGGAAATTGGGATAAGGCCACTAGCCTTTTAAATAGCATTAGACAATTAAAAACTTCTAAGTATTATACCGACGCCAATTATTATGCCGGCTTTATAGCCCTACAAAAAAAGGATTTCCCTTTATCGCTGACTTGCTTTGAAATTGCTAGTAATAATGCAGCCTATGCTAGTTTAACCCCTTTTTACATTAGTCAAATTTATTATTTTACGGGCAATGTAGAGGAAGCCATGAGCCGTTGTGAAAAAGCTTTACAAATAGAAGGGCAGTATTATAATTTACAATTACAGCAGTTAATGGGGCATTTATTGTTTGATAAAAAACAATACCAAAAAGCTGTTCCTTATTTAGCAAAATATGTTGCAGCTCAAGAGAAAGTAGAAGTGCAAGATTTATACCAGCTTTCCTTTTGTTATTTCCAAGATCAACAATGGCTAAAAGCCATTGAAGGTTTTAAAAAGTTGGCGAATGTAGAAGATTCATTAGGTCAAAATAGCATGTATTTATTAGGTACAGCCTATTTAAAAGTAAATGATAAAAACGGAGCTAAAAATGCTTTCATGCTTTGTGCTTCAAAAAGCATTAATCTAGCTCAAAAGGAAATTTCTTTGTTTAATTATGGCAAACTTTTAGTGGAATTAAAAGAGTATAGCCTAGCCATTACAGTTTTAGATAAATTTATTGAGAACTATCCAAGCTCCTTGTATTATAATGAGTCCAAGTTATTATGGATTACAGCCTTAGCCTATAATAACAATTTTGTACAGGCATTAGCTGCCTATCAACTTATTGAAAACCCCTCACTTGAATTACTAAAAGTGTACCCAGCTATCTTAAATGGTTTAGCTTCTACCTATATTAATGACGGGGATCTTGATAAAGCCTATGCTAGTTTCATACAACTGCGCAATACCCCCTACAATGCTAATTATTTATCTGTTACACATTTTTGGCTAGGAGAATTAAGTTATAAGATGGGTAAGATAGAGGAAGCCATTGGGTATATCCAAAAATTCATGGTTGACCCAGTTGATGCAGGAGAAGTAAATGCAATGAATGCTAGGTATATTCTTGGTTATTGCTTCTTGAAAAGTGGAGCTTATCAAAAAGCTTTATTACAATTCAAAGAAATCACGAATTCTAATCCTACTACTGCCACGAATCATTATCAACAAGATGCCTTTGTTCGTATGGGTGATTGTCAAATGATGTTAAAGCAGTTGAACAATGCCTTAGTTACTTATCAACAAGTCATTGATCTAAGATGGGCAAGCACAGACTATGCTAGTTTGCAAAAAGCCATTATTCTTGGAGGAATAGGGAAGGTGGCTGAGAAAATTAAAATGCTCATTAATTATGAATCAACCTTTCCAGCTTCCTCTTATATAAATGATGTCAGGATGGAATTGGCAGATACTTATGTTAGCAAGGAAAGATTCCAAGAAGCAATTGCTCCTTTAACTAAAATAAGTTTAGATAAAACAGCTACAGTATTTTATCCTCAAGCTTTGTATAAATTAGGTATCGTGTATTTTAATTTGGATAAAAATCAAATGGCATTGCAAAGCTTTAAAGAATTATATGCGGCCTATCCAAAATCAACAGAGAGTGAAAACGCCATTGAATACATTCGTAATATTTTTGTAGAGGATCAAACGCCTGAACTATATGTTCAGTTTATGAATGAATATGGACATCCTTTAACCAATAATGAACAAGATTCACTCATATTCAAGGCTTCCGCCATGAAATATGAACAGAAAAAATATACTGAATCAGCTACTGGGTTTACTGCATATTTACAAAAGTTTCCAAATGGTAAATATAATTTGGAAGCGAGTAACCTTATTGCAGAAATAGCCTATTCAAAACAAAACTACGACACTGCGCTATTATACTTTTCTACTATAGCAGACCAATCTCCTAATAAATATGCTGAAAGAGCTGCCTTACTAGCTGCTAGACTAAACTATTTTAATTTCAAGAGCTACGATAAAGCAGAAAAGTATTTTACCATTCTTAGTCAAATTGCAACTCAACAAGAGAATAAAACAGAAGCCAATAAAGGCTTATTAAGATGTCAATACAAGGCTGGAAAATGGTCAGAAGCTGCTATTATAGCGCAGCAAATAGTTGACGATAAAAACAGTGCATTCGACGATGTTGAAATGGCCAATACCTGTTTATACCATCAAAAATTAATAGCAGGAGATACTGCTGCTGCTTTACAAATAGTAAACAAGGTAATTAAATCGGGATCTAGTGTTATTACAGCAGAAGCTCATTTCCAATTAGCTAATTTATATTTAGTTCAAAACAAATTAAGTCTAGCTGAAAAAACTGCCTTTGATATTATCAAAAAACAGGCATCTTATGAATACTGGGTCACTAAAACTTATATTTTATTAGGAGATATTTATTTAGCACAGAAGGATATGTTTAATGCTATGGCTACTTATAAGAGTGTGGCTGATAATGCCACCATAGAGGAACTTAAAATTGTTGCTGCACAAAAGTTAAAACTTGTAACAGAAACATCAACAATTAAATAAAACAAAGAATATGAAGCATTTTTTAAAATATAGTTTTCTCATTTTCTGCATATTCTGTTTTTTTAATACAGGGTTTACGCAAAAAAGTAGAAAAAAAGTCAAATCTACTACTAGTAAAAAATTAGTAACTGCTAAGAAAAAGAAATTAACGAAAACTAATTCAAAGAAGAAAACAAAAAAAGGGGAGGCTAGAAAGAAAAATAATAGTAATTCAGATACAGTAGACCTATCTACCTTAATTCAAAATACCAATATAGTTAGCCCAAAATTAGACACTGTTCCAGAAAAAGAAGTAAGTATTATTTCAGCTTTTAAGCCTCAATTAAAAAATATAGCTAAACTTAATTTTACTAAATCAACCCCAAGAACCGATTCTAATTCAGTTTCTTTAAACTATCAAGTTCCTACACAGAATCTTTCCTTTCAATATAGGCCTATTTCATTAGTGCCTCGGTCGTATAAAGAAGTGGAAGTTAATTTTCCTATGAATAAAACTAATTTTAAAGTAGGTTTTGGAAACTATTCACAACAGCTATTTGACCTAAGTTATCATGCAGTAGATGCTAGTAAGAACGCTCATTCCATTAATGCCAGTTTTGAATCTTCTAATGGCATGTACTACCTACAACAGTATAAACATACAAACCTTGTTTATATAGGAGATATTAAATTAAGTCCAACAAAGAGTATTCAAACAGAAGTTTTTTATCAAAACAGTCAAAGATATCGTTTTGGTTTAGTGCCTGATAATAGTAGCCTTTCTCTTTCTAAATATGCTCAACCCTTTTCGCTTTTCGGAACTTCTTTTAAATGGGTGAATGATAAGTCCGTCACTAATAATTCATTATTTAGTCCCATCATAAAATTTGAAAGCTTTAAAGGAATGAGTACTAGCAATAACTTCTCCGTAGAGATGTTTAACCCCATGAGTTTTAATTTAAAAGGTAGTGGTAAATTGAATTTAGATATCTCTTATAATTATAATAAATATAGCTATCCTAATTACGCCGATGCTAAAAACTCAATTTTTACTATACAGCCTTCTATTGAAATTAATAAATGGAATTCAATGATAAAAGTAGGAGTGAGTCCAACATTTACCACCCAAGAATTTTCATTTTTACCTTTAATTCAGTTTAGTAAAAAATTAAACGATACCAATTATTTATTAGTAGCTAATTGGCAAACCATTTTAACCAATAATAACTATGCTAGTCTTTCCATGATCAATCCATGGCTAGCAGCGCCCACTAATTTAAAAATAACTACGCAAGAAAAGAAATCACTAGATTTATTTATCAATGCTACCAAAAGGTTGCAATATAGTTTTGGTCTATCCTTAAATGATTATCGTAATATTCCTTTTTTCAATAGAATCAATAATGTGGCGCCTTCTCAGTTTTTTGGATTACAATACCAGCCCGTTTTTGAATATAGAGCCATTACTTTAGAATTTGTATCTAATCTTAAGTATCAGTTCAGTGACCAGTTCTTATTAAATGGAAAAGCCAAATACATCCAGTTTAATTCTATCAAAGAAAATACAAATGCTTGGGGCATTTTACCGCTTACTTTAAGTAGTGATTTGTCCTGGTTTCCTAACAAGAAATGGTCTTTGAATGGAGAAATGCAATATTGGTCGGGGGCCTCTTTCTTAAATAATGCCGATAAAGTATATACATTAACCAATACCCTCGTTATCAATGCCTCTTTTCATTATCAGTTAACCAACCATTTAAGGGCTTGGGCTAAAGCAGAGAACTTATTAGATAAAAAATACCAACGTTGGGCAGAATATCCATCCTTAGGGGTGCAATTAATTGCCGGTATCGTATATTCGTTTCATAAATAACTATGGTAAAAATTCTAGAACAATATTTTGTACAAAACAAGGAGCTAGTGCTTACCAATATTGGCAGCCTTCAACTATTCAATAAACCAGCGCAATGGGTGGGAGCTACCTTGCATGCACCCATCACAGAAATAATTTTTGTAGAAGAGAAAAAGAAGCCAACTGCACATTTCTATCATTTTTTAGCAGAAGCTTTATCTGTGCATAATGATAAAGCAGCTATAGAATACGAACAATTTTTAGTAAATGCTTTAGCACTACAAGGTTCAAAATTAAACATTGGTAACTTAGGACATCTTAAAAAACTAGATGCAAGTTATATATGGGTTAGCCATTTCAATACAGCTAATTATTATAAAGACATTACCATTAGCCCAATAGAAGCAAATGAGCTAGCGAATAATAGCCTATCTATTCAATGGTATTGGATGGCCTTGATTTTAACTTTAATAGCAGCGGCTGCTATTTTATTTAAATCGCTTTAATTATGTCTGAAAATAATAAGCAATTTTCTCCTTGTCCCATTTGTAATAAAGAGGATATCTCTACCTTATTACATACCAAAGATTATTCCTTAACCGGGGAAGACTTTCAAATTATCCAATGTGCCAATTGCAGTTTAGAATATACCGATCCAGTTCCTTCCAAGGACTTAATTGCTCCTTATTATAATTTCCCTAGCTATATTTCACATACCGATTCTAAAGAAGGGTTTGTCAACAAGCTTTATCATAAAGTAAGAAATCGAACACTAATTCAAAAAACCAATTGGGTTCAGTCACTATTTACAGGCCATAAGGGCCATATTTTAGAAGTAGGTGCTGGAACAGGTGCATTTGCTAATGCTATGTCTAAAAAGGGCTGGAAACTTACTGCTTTAGAGCCTGATGCAGCAAGTAGGCAGAAGGCTTTGGAAAATTATGCCATTCAATTACTTCCCATTGAAGAACTCTATACATTAGAGCCCGCAAAATATGAAGTGATTACTTTATGGCATGTATTAGAGCATGTACATGATTTGAATGCATACATGAAGGCTTTCTATAGTTTATTGAAACCAAATGGAAGGTTAATTATAGCTGTTCCAAATTATACTAGTTATGATGCTGATTTTTATAAAAAATATTGGGCTGCTTACGATGTGCCAAGACATTTATATCATTTTTCTCCATTATCGATGCATTATTTAGCTAAAAAACACAAAATGAGTATTGTTCAAAAATTACCTATGTGGTTTGATAGCTTTTATGTGAGTCTACTAAGTGAAAAATATAAAAAATCGGGATTCTTAGGTATGCTTCGTGCTTTTTTCGTGGGTTGTATATCCAATCTAACTGCTATACGCAATAAAGACAGAGGCAGTTCTATCATTTATGTAATAAAGAAGAACGATATAAATATGTAGGAAGATGCTAAGCTAGTGCTGAAAAGAATTAATAATAGCATTCTAGTGTATACGAATTTCCGCCATCACAGGCCAACATTTTCCAGTGATAAAAAAAGTTTTCTTATTCGGCTGATAGGCTATTCCATTCAGCACATATCCAGCATCAATAGTAATAGGGTCGTACTTCACTCCAGCCTGTGATAATAAATTGCTAAAATCGATGGTATTTTTAACTTGACCAGTTTGTGCATCAATAACAACCACTTCATTTCTGCCATATATATTAGCGAATACTTGCCCATTTACAAATTCTAGTTCATTAATATTACTCAAATACCCATACTGATTAAATACGCCCAAAGTTTTCTGAATAGAGAAATGTGTAGGATCTACGAAATAAATATTGCTTTCGCCGGTAGACACAATCAAGGAAGTATCGTTATGGGTTAAGCCCCAACCTTCATAAGGCCAATATAATTCATTTATCTTTTTTAAAGTTTTAGCATCGTAAACAAATACTTTGTGGCTCTTCCAAGTGAGTTGATAAATTTTATCTTGAAATAGGGTAGTGCCTTCCCCAAAATATTCTTTATCTAGTTTTACTTTACTGCCTAAGGGCTTCATATTCGTATCAAGCACATGTAAAATACTTTTCCCTTCTAAGCCTGTGCCTTCTATTAATGTATTGCCATTCCATTCTAAACCTTGTGTGTAGGCACTTGTATCGTGCGGGTATACCTTTACAAGATCATAAGACAAAGCGGTAGGTGCTGCAATAGCATTTTCTTTGTCTACTTCATTATTATTTTTCCCTGTATTACAAGCAAGTAATGCAGTTATTGCTAAACCCAATAATATAGAAGCTTGTTTTTTCATTAATATATATTCTACCTAGAATAATTTGTATTCTACTTTTACACTATACGTTAAATCTAAAATGCATTACATCTCCATCTTTAACTATATATTCCTTTCCTTCAATTCTTAATTTACCATTTTCTCTACAAGCAGCTTCACTTTTGAATTTAATAAAATCATCAAAAGCTATTACTTCTGCTTTAATAAAACCTTTTTCAAAATCGGTATGAATAACACTTGCAGCCTGAGGGGCTTTCCAACCTCTGCCAATAGTCCAAGCACGTACTTCTTGCACACCTGCTGTGAAATAAGTTTCTAAATTTAATAATTTATAGGCCGATTGAATTAATCTGTTCAAAGCAGGTTCTGTCATTTTATATTCATCCATAAATACGGCTCTATCTGCAGGGTCTTCGAGTTCTGCAATCTGTGATTCAATATTATTACACATCACAATTACTTCCGCACCTTCTGCTTTAGCCATCTCCACCAACATGGCTGAAAACTTATTACCGGTATGCATAGACGCTTCATCTACATTGGCAACATACATAACTGGTTTTTCAGTTAATAAGAAACTATCGGCAATAGCGAGTCTGTCTTCCTTAGATAGGTCTAAGGAACGAATACTTTTTCCTTGCTCTAAATGAATTTTACATTTTTGTAAAACCTCTAATTCTACTTTGGCCTTAGGGTCGGTTTTAGCCATTTTCTCACAGCGTTGAATTTTTTTATCAACGCTATCTAAATCTTTTAACTGTAATTCAGTTTCAATAATTTCTTTATCGGCAATGGGGTTAATAGCCCCTTCTTCTCTTAATACATTTTCATCTTCAAAACATCTTATGACATGTATCACGGCACTTACTTCTCTAATATTGGCTAAGAATTTATTACCAAGGCCTTCACCTTTACTTGCTCCTTTTACTAAACCAGCAATGTCCACAATTTCTAATTGAGTAGGGACAATTCTGTTAGGAATAATTAAATCAGCCAATTGTTGCATTCTATTATCAGGTACATCTACTAAACCTACATTGGGTTCGATGGTACAGAATCTATAATTGCTTGCCTGCGCTTTGGCACTATTACTAACTGCATTAAATAAAGTCGATTTTCCTACATTGGGTAATCCCACAATCCCTGCCTGTAAAGCCATAATGTCTATTGTTTTAAGAGCGCAAAAATACAATTCTAAACTCAAAAATGACTATATTAGAACCATAAACAATAGATTATGGCTTTGAATATTATTTGGATGGCTTTTTTTGTGATTGCCTTTATAATTGCCCTATGTAAACTTGTTTTTTTGGGGGATACCACCGTTTTTAAGCTACTAGCCGATGGTATCTTTGATTCCGCAAAGTCCTCTGTCATAGATGTTGCTTTCCCTTTAGCAGGCACCATGGTCTTTTTCTTAGGTTTAATGAATATTGCTGAAAAAGCTGGAGCTATTCAAAAACTAGCCAAATGGATGAATCCATTCTTAAGTCGTTTATTTCCTGAAGTACCCGCTAATCATCCAGCCATGGGCCAAATGGTAATGAATTTTAGCGCCAATATGTTAGGATTAGACAATGCAGCCACACCCTTTGGGTTAAAAGCTATGGAGAGTTTACAAAGTTTAAACCCAGATAAAGAGAAGGCCACCAATGCTCAAATTATGTTTTTGGTATTACATACTAGTGGGCTTACCATTATTCCATTAACTATTATTTCTTATAGATTGGCAGCAGGCTCACAAGATGCAGCTAGTATTTTTATACCCTGTGTTTTAGCCACCATTGGCACTACACTTGCTTCCATATTAATGGTAGGGTTTTATCAAAAATTAAAATGGGATAAGGTTTTAATAAGTTGGTTGATAGGTTTAGTATTCATAATGGTGGGTGTATTATTTGCAGTAAATACTTTAACCCCTGCGAATAAAGAAATTTTTTCTAAAGTAATAGGAAGTGGGTTATTGCTGGTTATTATTGTGGCAATAATTTTAGGCGGTGCGTATAAAAAAGTTTCTGTATTCGATGCCTTTATTGAAGGTGCTAAAAATGGCTTTGAGGTTATTGTAAAAATTATACCTTATTTAGTAGCCATGCTAGTGGCTATTCGTGTTTTTAGAGATAGCGGTGCCATGAATTTTGTTTTAAATGCTATTACTTATTTAATACAACTTACTGGAATGAATACTGAATTTATTGGAGCCTTGCCAGTAGCCATTATGAAACCATTAAGTGGGAGTGGGGCTAGGGGAATGATGTTAGACATCTTCCAAACCCAGGGGCCCGATTCTTTTGTAGGAAAATTGGCTTCCATATTTCAGGGTTCTGCAGATACTACTTTTTATATAATTGCACTTTACTTTGGAAGTGTAGGTATTAAAAAAGTAAGATATGCTTTATGGGCAGGAATATTCGCCGATATAATAGGCGTAGTTATTGCCATACTTATTGGCTATGTATTTTTTAAGTAATTACTTGCCCTGGCTCATTTTCATTATTTCTTTCCACTCTTTATCTGTGACAGGCTGCACCGATAATCGTCCTAATTTAACGAGTGCCATATTTGATAAATTGGTATTGGCCTTTACATCAGATAATTTCACAGGATGTTTTAGTTTTTCATGAGGTGCAAAGTCTACCGCTAACCAGGCTATTTCTTCTGTGGTAGGGTCTTGGTAAGCTTCTTTAACTACTTTGGCAATACCTACAATTTCCATGCCTTCATTGCTATGATACCAAAAGGCTAGGTCACCTTTTTTCATGGATCTTAAATTATTACGGGCACCATAATTTCTGACACCATCCCAAAATGTTTTTTTGTCTTTGACAAATTGATCCCAAGAATATTTGAAGGGTTCTGATTTAATTAACCAATAGGCCATAGTAAAACTATTTTGAAAAATGTAGAAAATTAAAATTTAGAAAGTTAAAATTTTAGTAAGGTAATAAAATAAATAGGGAATTAATATCCACTAGCGAGTACATCTGCTAAATGTAGTATTTGCACATTATTACCATTGAATTTCATGCGCCCATCTAAATGCATTAAACAACTTAAATCGGTACTAATTAAATATTCCGCATTGGTATTTATAATGTTATCTATTTTTTGGTCTGCCATAGCCACACTAATGGTATCATATTTCACTGCGAAACTTCCTCCAAAACCACAACAGGTTTCGACTTCATTCATTTCTACTAATTCTAAACCAGCCACTTTAGATAAAAGCGTTCTAGGCTCTTGTTTAATATGACATTCTCTTAAAGCAGCACAACTATCATGATAAGTGGCCTTGCCTTCAAATTTCGCACCTAGGTCGGTTACATTTAATATTTTAACCAAGAATTCAGAAAGCTCAAACATTCTATTGGTTACTTTTTTAGCAGGACTTTGAAAAGCATTGTTCTCAAAAATTTTACCAAAATTATTTCTTACAAATCCAGTACAACTTGCACTAGGACTCACAATATAATCGGCACCATCAAAGTCTTGAACAAATTTGGTACATACATCTTTAGACTCACTCCAAAAACCAGCATTGAAAGCAGGTTGGCCACAACAAGTTTGTTGCTCGTTATATTTAACCTTACAACCTGCTTTTTCTAATACCTTAATAGTATTATAAGCAGCTTGAGGATACAATTGATCCATAAAACAAGGTATAAATAGCTGTACTGTCATGTATCAAAAATAAGAATACTTAGCTAATAATTAGGCTAAAATAAAAAGGCATTCTCCACATTTGGTGGAGAATGCCTTTTGAAGCTTTTGGGGAATAGATTAAGGTTGAACCTTTAATTTATTGATAAACTTATCTGCTTGAAATCCCTTATCTGTTTTAGGATACTTAGACTTGATGGTTTTATATATCTCAACGGCATCATCTGCCTTTCCATTTAATTCTAATAAAGAAGCTGCACGGTATAAATACTCAGAAGAAATACCTTCATCTTCTGGGAAATGACCACCTGCTTTTTTATAATAATCTATAGCCTCGTCGTTCTTTTTTAAATCGGCGTAAGCGTCTCCAATAGTTCCATAAGCGATAGCTTGTACTTGCTTAGCAGAAGTAGAGAAGTCTTTTAAATATTCAATAGACTTATTGTAATCGTTCAAACGGTAATAGCTAATACCTGCATAGTATTTTGCTAAATTAGCAGCATTGGTACCACTGTATTCTTTAATTACATATAATACTCCTTTGTTAGTGCCATCTCCGTTTAATACATAGTTAGAAGAGTCTAATCCAAAATATTTTTCTGCAGTATACATAGTATCCGCTGCCTTAGCTTCTCTTGGGTTTTGATACAATTCTGTATAGCCAAAATAAGCTAATACAACTACCACTAAAATAGTTAATGTATAGGTTAAAGCTTTCTGATTTTTCTTTACAAAATCTAAAAAAGGATGTTTTTCTTGGTGTAATTCGCTCATATATTTTTATTAAAAATTAGTCTACTATAAATGGATAAGATGAATCAATATATACATCTTTCAATAATTCACTATCATCAGGCCAAGGACTTTCTTCTGCAAATTTTACAGAAGCTTCCACTATCACTGCAATTTTATCATCAATGGCTTTTAACTCTTCTACTGTGGCAAATTTATTTTCAAGAATAGTGCTATATACTTTCGTAATAGGATCTTGATTTTTATAATCTTCCACTTCGTCTTTAGTACGATATTTTTGAGGATCCGATACAGAGTGACCTCTATAACGATAGGTTTTCATTTCTAATAAAGTAGGGCCTTCACCATCACGCGCTCTTTTAACAGCTCTCACTACACCTTCGTGCACCGCTTCAGCTGTCATGCCATCTATTTTATCAGAAGGCATTTCATAAGCATCCGCTAATTTATAAATATCAATCACATTACTTGTTCTTTCAATAGAAGTACCCATTGCATAATTATTATTCTCGCAAATAAATACCACTGGTAATTTCCAAAGCATGGCTAAGTTGAAAACCTCATGCAACATACCTTGTCTAGCAGCACCATCTCCAAAAAAACATAAAACCACATTTTTAGAACCACGGTATTGTTCAGCAAAAGCTAAACCAGCACCTGTTCCAATTTGAGCACCTACAATGCCATGTCCTCCGAAGAAATAATGCTCCTTACTAAACAAGTGCATACTACCGCCTTTGCCTTTTGAGCATCCTGTAGCCTTACCATATAATTCAGCCATGGCAGCATTCGGACTCATTCCTTTCGCTAGGGCTAATCCATGGTCACGGTATCCAGTAATGAAGGGGTCTTCTTGGTTAGTAGCTGTCATACAGCCAGCTGCAATGGCTTCCTGTCCATTATATACATGGAAAAAACCTCTGATTTTTCCAGCCATCTTATACATCTCCTCCGATTTAGACTCGAACTGACGTATTAACTGCATGAGTTCGTACCAATAGAGATATGTTTCTTTAGAAAATTTTTGGGCCACAGTCCTTTAATTTTGAGCAGCAAATATACTGTTTTCTACCATAAAATACAGCAAAAAACAGTGCTTTACGCTTCTTTTAAAAATGGGTAAGTATAGTCGGTAGGAGGGTTGAAAGTCTCTTTAATTGTCCTAGCACTTAACCAACGATACAAATTCAACATAGATCCTGCTTTATCATTGGTTCCAGAAGCCCTGGCACCCCCGAAAGGCTGTTGTCCAACAACGGCTCCTGTAGGTTTGTCGTTAATATAGAAATTACCTGCAGCATGTCTTAGTAATTTAGTGGCAAGTTCAATGGCGGCTCTGTCTTGAGCAATGACCGCTCCGGTTAATGCATATTTAGAAGTGCTATCTAATAGCTTTAAAGTTTTTTCATATTCTGCAGCTGGGTAGGTATAAATTGTAAGAACCGGCCCAAAAATTTCTTCACACATGGTGGTATATTTTGGATCAGTGGTTTCAATCACAGTAGGTTCAATAAAATAACCCAATTTCTTATTATAATTTCCACCTACTAAAATTTTTGCTTTCTTATCTTTTTTTACTTGATCAATATATTTTGAAATATTATCAAACGATTTTTCATCAATCACTGCATTTACAAAATTAGAAAAGTTTTCTACCGTTCCCATTTTCATCGTCTTAATAGCTTTCACTAATTTTTCTTTAATAGCGGGTGCAAGGTTAGAAGGTAAATAAGCACGAGATGCAGCAGAACATTTTTGTCCTTGGTATTCAAATGCACCACGCGCAAGCGCTGTAACCACAGTATCTACATCGGCTGTTTCATGTACCATTACAAAATCTTTGCCTCCTGTTTCACCCACAATTCTTGGATAAGTTTTATACTTAGCAATATTCTCTCCAATTTGTTTCCACATATAATTAAATACACCCGTGGAACCTGTAAAATGCACGCCTGCAAAATCGGGATGCGCAAAACATGTAGCACCAATGGTAGGGCCATCTACATACACAATATTGATAACACCATCGGGAAGTCCTGCTTCTTTCATAATACGCATAAATAATTGCGCAGAATATATTTGTGTATTGGCTGGTTTCCAAACAACCACATTACCGCACATTGCAGCAGAGGCTGGGAGGTTACCACCAATCGCCGTGAAATTAAAAGGTGTAATTGCAAGTACAAAACCTTCTAGTCCGCGGTATTCCATTCTATTATGAATACCTGGTGAAGAGATAGGTTGTTGTTGATATATCTCTGATAAAAAATGAACATTGAATCTTAAAAAATCTATTAACTCACAAGAAGCATCTATTTCTGCTTGGTAAGCATTTTTACTTTGGCCTAACATGGTAGCTGCATTCATTTCAAAACGATATTTCGTGGCTAATAAATCGGCAGCCTTTAAAAATATATGTGCTCTTGCTTCCCAATTCATATTCGACCATGCATTTCTTACTTTTAATCCTGCACTAATAGCTTGGTCAACATGTTTTTTATTACCCATATGAAAATAGCCCAGTGTATGTTTTATTTCATGTGGAGGATGAATGGCTTGTTTTATATCGGTTCTAATTTCTTTGCCACCAATAATCATGGGAATATCCAAAGATTTTTTCTTTAGCGTCGCGATAGCTTCTTTTAAAGCCATTTTTTCTTTAGAACCTGGAGCATAACTTAATACTGGTTCATTCACTGGAACAGGATAATTAAATGTGCCGAATTGCATAATAATTGAATTAGGCTTCAAAAATAAGCATAAAATGAACATCTGTTAGGAAGTTCTCTTATTTGATTAAACTTTGGCATGAGTTTGACAAGACTTTGACTAAATTTG